>DOTD01000032.1 GCA_003513005.1 Desulfotomaculum sp. | reverse complement strand
ATAACATTTTTCTTGCCATAATAGATCATCGTTGTCTTGATATCGCTATGACCCAGAAGCTCCTGAACCGTCCGGATATCGTAGCCCCCTTCAAGCAGGTGGGTGGCGAAGGAATGGCGGAAGGTATGGCGCGTGGCGCGTTCCGTCAGTCCCGCTCTGGAGACGGCCTCCCGCACTGCCTTCTGGACCAGCGATTCGTCCACATGATGCCGCCCCTCTTCGCCCGTCTTCGTGTTCTTCCAGCGATGCTCCTGGGGAAAGACCAATTGCCAGCGCCACTCCTTCGGAGCATTGGAGTATTTGCGGTCCAGAGCATCGGGCATCTGGACGCGCCCTCACCCCTTGCGCAAGTCCTTTTCATGAACTGCCTTGACTCTTCTCAGATGTTCTTGGAGCGGCGCTTTGAGCGATACGGGCAGCATCGTCACGCGGTCTTTGGCGCCTTTGCCGTTCCGAACTATGATCTCGTTTCGGGCAAAGTCGATGTCCTGGACGCGCAGCCGCAGGCATTCCATCAGGCGCAGGCCCGCACCATACATGAGTGAAGCCATGAGCCATTTGTCGCCGGTTAGATGGTTAAACACGGCCTTGACCTCATCTGATCTCGGGCTCGGCCATCTCCGCAGGATGGCGCATATTGTGGAAGAAGATGAATCGCTTGACCCACATCACGTATGTCTGCTCAGTTCGGCGGCTGTAATGGCGTGAACGTAAGGCCTCGCGAAACCGATCCAGCAACTTTGGCTTCACACGGACAGCCAATGAACAGTCCGAACGACTTCCATTCGCTTCCTCAATATGTGTGATGGCACTTGTGCTTTGCATAACCGCTCCTGTTAATTTGCATAACCTTATTAAGAAGATTAGCATGCCCTCCTGGGTAGTGTCACTGGGTAAAATCGCTTAAAATGTTCGTTTCTAATTAAATTTCCAATTATTTTTGCGCCTTTGCGCCTTATGTATATTTTCTGGTAATTTTTAAAAAATCCTGCTGTTTCCTGACGAAATTCTCCTAAAGCGCGGCGTCATGTTCTCTGCTTTTTTACACTTTTTCAACCAGCAAAGCCACTATAATTTAATCGTATAGGAATTTTCATTTTAAGAATGCGGGTTTGCGGGCTTTTGCTGCTGCCCATAGTATACAAACGATAGCAGTAAGAAGGGTCGATGCTTATGATGGGCAAAAAGTGACTTATCATTATCGGTCGCATATGACGGAGAGAGTGGAGAAGGAAACCATAGAGGTTTATACGTTCATAGGGAGAATGGTCCAGCATGTTTTTCAAAAAAGGTTTAAAAGAATCAGGTACTACGGAGTTCAGGCAACCAAGAGTTTTGAGAAGATCAAGGAAACAATTAAAGAAGCAGTTGCCAAAGTAAAAGGAGTAGTCCAGGGCGCGGTAAAAATAATCGGCAAGAAGAGTTATCGAGAAAGATACCGGGAGAGTACAGGCACAGACCCTTTAGTTTGTCCTTGTTGTGGGGCTTAAGATGGAGATTTGGAAGATATGGCATCCCAAGTATGGGGTGATTTATGATGGATTCAAAGAAATATTGGGAGGCAAATATAAAGTCGAAGAGCGAAGAGATGCCATGGACGGAAAAGGAATGGGAGGAGCCATTCGGGCCTCCCCCGGAGGAGTACAAATATCTTTGTCCGATATGTGGGGAGGAGCTTTGGGTTAACGAGGCGATCATCGACGCTGGGATCGGCATGGCCAAGTTCAACAACGAGTACTACGAAGGATACATGCCCAAAGTTGGCTGTCCTGGATGCAATAACGATAGCATGGAGTACATAGGGGAAGAATAAAAGTCCGCCCGAAGGGCGCTAACTTGAACCGAGTCCTTAAATTCGATATAACTTACTCATTTATCTTTTTATTGCGGTTTTGCGAAGCGCCGCTATAGCAAACCGGCGAAGCTTCGGAAGCCAGTCCATTTTAAAAAAGTCAAGCCCGATAATAAGTCAAGCCTGACCATGCGTTATCCCCTACTACAGAAGAAGCGGCCTTGAAGTACAAAGGCCGCCTTAAATTCTATCAGCAAAATCACATATTTGGATTTCGAACACGAATTCGATTAGGAAATACGGTATCTTTATCAGCAGTCAGTATGATCCTGCTTTCTTTAAATGCCCAATCAAGAATGTCTTCATCAGGCATGTGCGGATTATTCGTTCGCACTTCCACAACATCATATCCGATATCCTTTAACCACCTGGCAATTTTTCCTCCAATGCAAACATCTACAAGAAATTTCATTTTGCAGCCTCAAAATTAATTGCTCCAATGCTTTCATTTGCTACCAAAGTTCGTGCATAGGCCAGGCAGGCTTTAATGTCGTTCAATTCCATGTCTGGAAAGTCTTCCAATATTTCTTGCATTGTCACACCCTGATCCAGGAGAGCAAGCATATTTTCCACCTTTATACGCAAGCCGCGGATAATTGGTTTACCATTGAAAATATCCGGATTAATTGTGATTCTCTCTAAAAGATCATCTTTTTTCACGGCATCTCGCTCCCTTCAAATCATTCGGCACTACCAACCTAATTTTACCATATCCGGGTATTGTCAACAACAGATAACTTCAAGAACGCTAAATAGAGTAACACAACAGGTTCTTTTCAATTCACCAGCTTGGTTTCCATTCCGGCAGACAAATCGAATTCCTTTAAAATGAGGTAACCTGACCCAGACTGTCAACACATCAGTCTATGGGATAAAACACATATTTAGGGGAGCCGCATACCGGGCATTCATCCGGGGGCTCGGGACCTTCGTGCACATATCCGCAGACCCGGCACTTCCAATGCCGGATGCGTTTTTGCCCTCCGCTGGTCCGGCCCAAATTCTGCATCGATTGGGTAGCGTCCACCTTGGGGGCGATAATAATTTCTCCCACCAGTACGCCGTCTTTAATATAGCTGCGTTTAAAGAAGTTCTCCGCCGGATCGTTAACCTCTACTATCCGGCAAAGTTCGGGGGGCAGATTGACTTCCCCGATTGAGAATATTTCCATATCAAAAGCCACTAGCATGGTTGACAGCAAAGGAGCCTTATATTCCACCCAGTCCCCGGCGGCGGCAGCCCCGGCCACCCTTCCCATCTCCAGGGAAACCGGCCATAACTCAACCAGTCTTTCTCCGAACTGGGCGCCGGCGCCGGCGGCATAGATGCTGGACTGACTGGTGCGCATACTGCCATCCACCACTATCCCCTGAGCCACATCTATACCGGCATCGCGGGCTAATTCCATATTGGGCTTGACCCCGGTGGAGATCAGCGCCAAATCCGCTTCCAGAAGCCGGCCGTCGCTTAGCCGCACACCCCGCGCCTGGCCGTCTCCCACAATTTCCGCGGTGTCCAGGCCCAGGTACAATTTTACGCCTTTGCTTTCCATCAACGCCTGCAGACGCCCGGAAGCCGGCTCGTCCAGCTGGCGGGGCATGATGCGCTGGTTATGCTCGATAACAGCAACCTCCACGCCGCTAGAGACCATCTCCCAAACCGCTTCCAAACCCAACACTCCGCCTCCTATAACCACGGCCTTTTTAGCAGACTTAATTGCTTCCTTCAGGAGCAGGGAGTCTTGCAGGCTGCGCAGGGCATGGACACCCCGGTTTTCCAATCCTTTGAATGGAGGCATGTTGCTGCGCGCTCCGGTGGCGACAATTAGTTTAGTATACGGAATGCTCTCGCCCTGCTCCGTAACTATGGTCCGCTTATCCGGTTCAATCTTAGCCACCCGGGTGCCGGTCTTCAATTCCACCCGGTTGTCGGCATACCAGGCAGGATCGAAAACATACAGTTGTTTATCGGAAAGATCCTCGCCGAGCAGATCGGATAAAGCCGGACGATAATAGGGACGGTATTCTTCTTCGCTTAACATAACGATTTCCGCGCTGCGGTTGCGCTTGCGAATGGCTTGAGCAGCCGATAGGGCGGCAATACCCCCGCCGATGATGACGAATTTATCCTGAGTATCATTAATAAATTCATCTTCCACGGTCTCGCGCACAAAATTATCCGCCCCTACACCGCAGGCCGGGCACACTGCAGGTGGTTCCGCCCCGACATGAATATGCCCGCAGACCAAGCATCGCCAGCGATGCATGGATATGTCCTGCTTTTTATCGAGAATAGCACAGCCGAAATCCATACCCAGCTTGAAGGCGTCGTCCAGATTGCCTTCGCCGGGTTTAAACTTGACCCGCAGGCCGGGCATAACCTGCATGCGCAGGGCCTGCAGACGGTTCTCAATGCCGGGTACGGCTTCCCCGCTCCACCCATAGGAACCAAAAGCCATGGCCACTTTATCCCCATGGCTTATTGGAGACAGGCGGCCGAGCAGCTTCCAAACCTGGGGCAGGACATCACCGTTGACGGTATTCGATCCGATTAAAAATCCGCTGGCGTCTAAAAGATCCTCCGCCACCCGGTCCAACAGTTCAGGATCATCTAATTTGTCTTCGATCAGCCGGTATCTTCTGATCTCGAAATCACCGATACTTTCGACACCTTCAACAATGCTGTCAGCCAGCTTTTTGGTGAAGCCGTAGATGCTCAAGCAGGCAAGAATTATCTTGGGCTTGCCGCTTTGGGGAATGGGAGGACGGGTGGACCATTGCCGGTAAAGATCAATATAGCGGTCGATGTCTTTGCGCAGAACCGGGCCGTGACCGGGGGCCACCATGGCCAGGGGGAGGTCTTTTATCTTGTCCAGCGCTTCTAAAACATAGGGCTTAAAAGGACCGATAATAGCATCAAAATACTCTTTATACGGGGTGATAAAGTCGCTCTCCATCAGATCATTAAAGAGACGCTCATCCGGATAGTGCGATCCGAATGAATCACAGGTGAAAAGGATTTGCTCCTCTTCCAGGTAGGTATAAATCGTGTCCGGCCAGTGCAGGAAAGGAGCGCTTATAAAACGCAGCGTTTTCCCGCCCAGGTCCATACGGTCGCCGTCATTTACTGCCCTAGCGTTAAATTTCTTGTTAGTAATTTCTTTTAAAAAGGAGAGGGCGGTCGGGCTGCCCAGAACTGTAAGATTAGGCGCCAGGTCGATCAATTTGGCAACCGCTTCTGAATGATCCGGCTCAGTATGATTCATGATCAGATAGTCGATATCAGCAAGATCCGTCACACTTTTGACATTATCCAGGTACTGAGCAAAAAACTTGTCCTCGCATACCTCCATCAGTACCATTTTTTCGCTGCCTTTAATCAAGTAGGCGTTATATCTGGTGCCGATGCCGGTAGTCATAACCGCATCGAAAATCCTGAGTTCGGGGTCGCGTACCCCCACCCAGCAAATACCGTCTTTTATTAATATCGCTGCCATAGACTTAACCTCATTTCCATCCCCATATTATGGTTATTTACCGGTTTAAATCAGCCGCACAATAATCCGGTGTAAAACATCGGTTGTGTAACCTAAAAAAGTAGCTGCGTCCTTGATGTGGTGGTATACTTCCCGGTATTTCATAGCCCGCAGCAGATCCTGGCCCTCGAACAACTTTCTCATACCGGCTCGATAATAACCCTCTACAAGCGTTTGAGCCTGGCGAATGCCCCCTATTTGATCTTCAGCCCGGCGGGCGTCTTCTCTCAGTAAATATATGGTCCGGGCCAATTGTTCTACACCATCAAGAAGATTTTTCACCATATGCCTGATTGTCGTGTCGGCGGCAACTGAAAAGGATTCCATTTCCAGTAAGGTAGATTGTGCATATATGGCGATGCGGCTCATTTGTATGGATATTGAATATATCTCCGAACGATCAAAGGGAGTAGCGAATGCCTCTATGAGATGTTTCTCCATATCTAACCGGCTTTGATCTGCTTCCCTCATCCTCTCTAATAAGCGCTGGTAATCCTCCTGAGAACGGCTCTCCAGCCAATCCAGCAATGTGCCGGCGATCTTGCCAGTGGCGGCCGCCTGTTCATTTATCATTTTATAGAAATCGTGTTTTACTGGAAACAGTCTGTCCCAAAAATTAAATCGCACTACGGTTCCTCCTCTATAAAAACCGCAACAAGAAATATACCAGCGCGGCTGCTATCGCCGATGCCGGTATGGTAACACACCAGGCTATAACGATCTCCTTACCGATATTCTAATTGACCATGCGGAATTCATCAGCGCTGCCTACTCCCATTGCACTGCCCACAACGACATGGGTTGTTGAAACCGGGGCGCCTAATGCAGTCGCGAGCAGTACGGATCCGCCCGACGATATTTGAGAATTCAAGCTGTGGATGGGACGAATGGTGTATATACCTCTCCCCACCGTCTTCATTATAGGCCAGCCTCCTAAAAGCGTCCCTATGAACATAACCGCTCCCACACCACCTTTTACCCATAGTGAAGTCGTTGGGTCAATGGAATGGCCGGCGGAGACCAGGGCTATCAATATGAGGCCTGCAATTTTTTGCGTATCATTTCATTACCCGCATGGCTGTATGCTAAAAGGCCGGCCAGAATCCATTGTACCTTTTTGATGCCCGAGTTTATTCGATAATTGGCATTACGAAGGAGAAATTTGGCGCCTTTTTGCAGCAAGAAAGCAGTGCAAAAACCCAAAACCGGCGAGACAATCAAAGCAGCTACAATCTTACTAACTCCAACCAATTGATGCGCCGGACCGATTAATTGCTCCCAGCCCCATAAAACGCTGTTGTGCCCTCGCGCCATCCATACTGCTCCGATAAGTCCTCCCACCAGGGCATGTGTAGAACTTGAAGGAAATCCGGCCTACCAGGTAATCACATTCCACAATACGGCTCCAGCCATAGCCGCCAGAAGGACTTTGGGCAGATCTGCCTGGATTGGAATATTTACTACGGAAGAAATAGTATTGGATACTGCGCTGCCGCTCACCACAGCGCCTATAAGGCCGCAGACAGCGGCTAAAACAACAGCTTGAACCGGGCTGGCGGCTCCGGAGGCAATAAAAGTAGCAACAACTGAACTGGCGTCATGCAGTCCGTTGGTTAGTGTGAAAATAAAAGTTATTAGAATAACTGCCAGCAGTATGAGTGTAAGTGAATCCGTCATGCTGCTCTCCTCCCACTTGCCAGGCCGGGAAAATAAGCTTAAGACCTTTTAAGCCCGCTGTCATCCCACAAATATAAACTCTAAATCTGTTTTCTTATAAACTTCTATTATTTTTTCTTTTCATACATATGGGCGTCAATATGTTTAATGAACATATCTTTATCCATACCGGATTTTGGGTCGTAAATATCGTAACCCATGCTTATGCTTAGTTTAAAAGGGTATTCGCTGTTTGAGTTATAATTTCTTACATTCGAATTTATTCTCAAGACTGTCTGTTCTAAAACCGAAATATCTTGAATATCCAGAATGACAATGAATTCATCTCCGCCATACCTGGCAAAAAAGTCATCTTTTCGCAAACTTTTTCTAATCAATCCGGCGGTATCTATCAGCATATTATCGCCCATTTTATGACCATAGCTGTCATTGATTTGTTTAAAATTATCGATATCTATAAAAATTCCTGAGAATGAATTTTTATTAGCGCTGTTACGAATTTTTATGTTTAAGTATTGCTCAAGCTCATTGCGGTTGTATATGTTGGTTAAAAAATCAGTGCTTAATCTATGGTTCTGTATGCTGTGGTAAACTATTAAGATTGATAGGGTTATGCTGCTCCAAACCAATACCAACCCATAATAAATAGCCTGCAGTATACCACCGATAAAAGGGAGAGCAGGAAATAACAATAACGGGACAAAGTGTCTCTTTTCTATACTGCGCTTGTTCATAAAGATAAGTACAAAAGTGCAAATCAGATATGTGTAGCAGATTATTACTACCAGATAAAAATCTTTTCCTCGATGATAGACATTATTCCCATCCAAAAAAAACAGCCAATTAGTTAACGGACTCGTTATTGAAATCAGTGCAAATATTATTACAGGTATTAATAAGGGGAGGAATAGCTTTCTTGTACGTCTTTCATCATGAAACACCTGATGGTGGGCATAAAGCGACCACAAAAAAGGTGGCAGGGGATTCATTATATAATACAGAATACAAACACTTGTTAATACTAATGAAATGGTCGGTCCGGCGTGCCCGTCAAACAACCAGCTAAGAGAATCTAAAATCAACAAGACCATGTTTGAAATTAATAATGCAATAAACAGCCTGTATTGTAGAAATTGCTTCTCATCCCATTTATACATGTCAAAAAATATCAGTGCGGAAATTATCAGGGAAAAAATGTTTATGTCAAGACGAACCAATAAATCCATCTTATTGCTCAACCTCATTTATTATAACCATTAAAGACTCGAAAACCATTTAGCTTAGATTAGATAACTTAGATAATTCAATTTATCAATCTCTCAGCTTCCTGTTTTTTAAAGTAATATAATCCATATCTCACCTATTAAGAAATTATATTCAATATTATACATCAGCAGTTATGCGTCTGCAGTAAATTTGTGTAAAAACAATTTCCAAAAATGACAAAACTTCTTGACATTTTCAAAACCGTCCAATAATCGAAATGCAATGGTTAAGTTAGTACAATAAGAGGGCGCCATTTCCCTGCTAGCAACATAATTGTCTATCGTGCCATGCAGAAACAAGATAAGTCCAGTTCTTCGGAATAATGGGTTTCCATTAATTCAAAGCCATAATGTTGATAAAGCGGAACATTATCAGGATTGTGGGTCTGCAACACGATGGGTATCTTCTTTTCTTCGCATTCATTAATCACCGGCATGAGGATGTTTCTTAAAGCCCCGGTTCCCTTCAGAGATTCATCAATGACGACAACCAGCAAATGGTATACTTCGCCGGTAAAATATTGCTTATACCAGTCATGCACGGTTATTTTGTGTACTAACAAGGCATTGTTTTTCATTAACATCAGTTCGTCTGCGGAAGCCGCTTCCATTATTTTTGCTTATGCCTGCTACAGCACTTCCAATAATAGTTCGTCAGGCAGCGATCCAGATGAATAACCGGTTAACAACCCTTTTCCATTTCCTAATATGCTGTTAATTTTCTCATCAGTGGTAATACTTCTCCGGTTCATCTGGTATTCACCAGTAAACTTTTTCACCCTTTCTTGGCTGCCTTCGCTAGGCGCTCCTATTATTTCAGCTTTAACCGGATAGTAAAAATACATAAACTCCTGAAAAACCTCGGAATGAAGAAGATGATTACCACCAGTGTAGGAAATAAAAATCCCGGTATTTACTCCGGGTACCAGATAGAGGCATGTGTTGCAGAGCATAGTGCTTCCACTGTGAAAAAGAACATCCTTGTCATTAAAAACACCCTCTATAAAGCCGAGAGTCATACCTCCCAGAGACGGGTCATGTGTAAAGTGCCGCTTATGCATTTCTTTTATGGTAATATAATAACCAAAAAGTATAATTAATCAGAATTAGGATATAGAAAAATGAAAATTAACTTTTTAGAGGATTAACACGGTATGAGGATAATATACAATAAAAATTTTTTAATAAGCTTCTTTTTAATATTATTGCTTCTCTATGCATTTATCGAGCCATACTGGTTGGAATTAAAAGAAACAAATATTATAGACAAAGACCTTCCTGCTTCTTTTGAAAATACGAAAATTGTGTTCGTCTCAGATATTCATCATGGGCCATTTTTCTCAAGAGAAAGAGTTAGAAGCCTTGTCCAACAAATTAACAAGCTTAGTCCGGAAATTATCTTGTTGGGAGGAGATTATGTATTTAAGAATTCAAAGTATATACAACCGTGTTTTGAAGAACTGAAAAATTTGAAAGCAACTATGGGGATATTTGGAGTTTTAGGCAATCACGATCATTGGAAAAGCGCCGGACTGACGAGAATACTTGCCAAAGACGCAGGGATAAGGCTATTGGACAACAAAGCAGAATGGGTTTATAAAAACGGCGAAAGGATAAAAATCGGCGGTGTAGGGGATATGTTTGAGGATATTCAGGATATAAATCCGACCACATTTGATGTTAGCGAGCAGGATTTTGTAATTCTATTATCCCATAATCCCGATTTTGCAGAAGAAATAAAAACCCGCAACATTGATTTAGTATTAAGCGGACATACACATGGAGGGCAGGTAACTCTTTTTGGGCTGTGGGCTCCATATGTACCTATAGAGAATAAGCAAAAGTACAGAACGGGAGTTGTAGATACAGGCTATACAACAGTTGTTGTATCCAATGGCGCCGGTACAACAGCTCTGCCGGTTAGATTCTTTGCACGGCCGCAAATTAATATAATTAGCTTGAAAAAAGAACAGTAATAATGCGGCCTTATTCACTTGCAAAAAAAAGAGCAGGGATTCCCTGCCAGGATGTTCACGATTATCTATTTTGCAGTCTCAATAAAAAATTCCTTATAAAAAAGGGCAGCTTTATAAAATAAACGCGCAATTCTCTCACCCCTTAAGGTTATTCTTTTAATATTCTATTACGGTCAGGCATCGAATGTGACATCTTTTGGCTCCTGTATTCCGGGATGAGCGGCAGGATAATTTAACCATTGGGCGACTTTATCCTTAATCATCCAGGTATCCCCCCGGAAGTGCGTTTTAACCGGCAGTGAAATTAAAAAATGCCGCCCGTATCTTTTGCTTAAAAGGCGCGGGTCTAAAACCACCACAACGCCCCTGTCGCGCATGGTCCTGATCAGCCGGCCGAAACCCTGCTTGAATTTGATTACGGCCTGGGGCAGGCTGTAGTGCAAAAAGCCGTCCTTACCCCTGCCGGCGAGTTCTTCAAGCCGGGCTTCAATGACAGGTATTCCCGGCGCCCAAAAAGGCAGTTTGACGATGACCACGCAGGAAAGGGCTTCACCGGGTATGTCTATCCCTTCCCAGAAACTGGACGCTCCCAGCAGAACGGCGCGGTCGCTCTTGCGGAATTCCTCGACCAGGCGGGTACGGCCCCCGTCGATGTTATGCGCGAGCAAGTAGAGATTTTCCTGTTCGCAGAAATCTCTCAGCCTCCGGTGCACCTCCCGGAGTGCCTGGTGTGACGTAAAAAGGACCAGTGTCTTTCCCTGGACAGCCCTGATCAAACCCGTCAGGCTTTCCAGCAGGGCTTCAAAATAATCCCCTCCGGGAACTTCGTACGGTGGAGGAATATCCCTGGCTATGCATAACAGGGACTGGTCGGAGTAGCTGAAAGGGGAATCAACCTGTAACTCGATCAGCTTTTCTGCAGGGACAAGGTCCAAACCCGTGCGTTCCTTGAAATGCTCGAAGGAACCGCCCACAGTAAGGGTTGCGGAAGTAAAAACCACTGTCTCTTTTGATTTAAAAAGCTGTTCATTCAGCATTTCACCCACCTGCACCGGAACAGCATGGAGAAAGCAGCCGTAAGTTTCTTCCGCCGCTTCCGCCCAGTAAACAAAGTTATTCTCCCGGCAGGACATGATAAAGGCAAGATCCTCCGCCAGTTCCCGGCCGCAGGAAAGATGCTGGTTTATTTCGGCGGACATCCCGCTCCAGAGCTCGCTGGAGCCGCCCTGCAGCCAGGTCTCCAGGATACCGGAAAGTTTATGAAGATAGTCCAGCAATTCTCCAAACCGGTATTCCAGATTCGAGTATTCCGCTTCTAAAAAAACAACCTTGTTTTCCAGACCGGTCCGCCTGATCCGGAACGTCCGGCGGTCCGTGCTCTGGTTACTGGAGGATGCCCGGGAAATAACCAGTACGCGTGCAGACTCAAAAAAGAGCTGCGCATCACGGAGCAGGAGCGCAAGGGCATTGCGCGCTTCCTGCCGGGTTTGCCGCCATATTTCAAAATCAGCGCTGGGCACAAGAATGTCGGGCTGCGCGAGCAGCCTGCTCACAATGCCCGTCCAGCGCCTTACGGCAGTCCAACTCATCTGGCGCCCCAGTTGCTCGGTGGCGGCATCCTCGAGATGGTGGGCCTCGTCAATCACTAAAGGACCATAATCGGGTAATACTTTGTTTTCCATGCGGATATCGGAAAAAAGCAGTGAATGATTGGTAATAATCAGGTTGGCCGCCTCCGCCGCCCTGTGCGCTTTGGTTACGAAACACTGCCCTTTGAACCAGCGGCAGCGCATGCCCAGGCAGTTTTCGCTGTCGGAGCAGATGTTCGACCAGTAATCCTGTTCAAATGAGGAAATATTCAGTTCGCTCCTGTCACCTGTGGCAGTCGCCGCTGCCCAAACCTGCACCCGGGCGTAGAACGACGCTTCCTCGGGGCGGGAGTTTGCGGCAGCCTGGACACCGGACCATCTGCGCAGGCAGAGGTAGTTTGACCTGCCTTTGACCAGCGCGGCCTTACAAGGCCAGGACAGGGCGCCGAGCAGGCCGGGGATGTCTTTTGACCACAGCTGCTCCTGAAGGTTTATTGTCCGTGTCGATACAACCACACGTTCGCCGCGGGTTAATGCCCAGTGCAGCGCCGGGATCAGATAGGCTATGGACTTGCCCGTGCCCGTTCCGGCTTCCATTAAGAGATACTTCTGCCCGTAAAGCGCGCTGCTGACCGCACGCACCATCTGTTCCTGCTGGGGACGGTATTCGTAATCCGCAAGGTTTAAGGCCAGCCGCCCTTTCGCTTCAAACAGGGAGGGAAGGTCTTCGAACTCAGGCAGGAAAGAGGTTTCTGCAGGAGCTGTTTTTACATTATACTGTTCCGGACGGCCTAATTCCGGAATTGCGCAAACAGCCGGTTCGCCGTTTCCTTTCTGCGCGGCGCCGCCGGTTAAATCCTTCAATGCGCCCGACAGCGGCTTAACCCAGGAAGAACCTGCCTGCGAAAGAAAAGCAGTAACTTGTAAAATAACCCTTGTATCGAGCCTTTTCAAGGCTTCAACCAATTTCCCGTATAGCTCGACCGTGGCCAAAACGTCGGAAAGCGACCGGTGTTCTTTTTCATTTTTAATGCCCAGGAACCGGCAAAGAGCGCTCAGGCTGAAGCCGGGCGAAAAGGGAAGGACGATCCGGGCCAGTTCAAGCGTGTCGTATGACTGATTCTTCAGCGGGCCGGCCGCTTCCTCAAGAAAACTTTTATCAAAACCCACATTATGTCCGACCAGCGGATAACCGCCAAGAAATTCCAGGGCGCGGGGCAGCACTTCCGGCAGCTCCGGGCAGGAGGCGAGCATCTGATCGTCTACGCCGGTCAGGCGGCGTATACTTACCGGAAGTTTTTGCGAAGGCCGCACAAGACTGTGGTAGCTTGCGGCGACCTCACCGTTTTCAACAAGCGCCATGCCTATTTCGATAATCTCATCCTGCCGGGGAGAAAGACCCGTTGTTTCCAGATCACAGACCACAAAGGAGCCAAGCATTTCTTATTCTCCAAAAGTAAAAGTGGGGATTTAAGCTTTCTTCGATGTTTTTCTAAAATAATCCTGCCTGATTGATTAATCTTTCAGAGTAACAATAAAGCTATCGAGAGAATAGTCTATTAATAAATTTAAAGCATAGCTTGGGAGGCGAAAACACAAATGACAAATACTCCGCTTGACATCGATAATTTCTCGGAACTGATCCGCAGCCTGCTTCAAAATTTTGATCCGTCCATGTTGAAACAGATGGTGTCGATGATGGACCAGGATACGCTGATGAATTTAATCAAAAACATGATGGATAACCTCGACCAGACTATGAAACCGGAGGAGGTCCAGGTATTAAACCAGATCATGGGAACTTTCCTGAATCCCGGAAGGTAGGGCGTATTATATATTGATAGACACTACGGAAAATATTGAAAATATAAAAATTTCCTTCGAGTGGCACTTTTTTGGCTTTAGAAGGTTGATATCGGGTATCAACGGTTTCCGGCCGCGGCCATTTCCATGTTTTTCAGAATAAAAGGACATTTCATACCGTTTAAAAGACATATACACTTTTAAGGACCAATTTTAACCACTGGCCGGTAAATCCTTTTTTCCTTGATTGACTGTATTATAATGAGATTAACCAATTGATAACAACCTAATCTCCTCTCCCTTTCTCTGCTGTATCTTCAGATACAGCTCTTCTTTTTTAAATCCAATCTGTTTTTATTTCCCGATCTCCTCGAGATATTTCCCTGCCGCCACTGCTGCGATTGCCCCGTCAGCCACTGCCGTGACTACCTGCCTCAACAGCTTCTGGCGCACGTCCCCCGCCGCAAAAAGGCCCGGCTGCCTCGTCCGCATACTGTCATCCGTGATTATGAACCCGTTATTGTCCAGTTCGGCCATTTCTCTGACCAGCTGTGAATCGGGTTTTTGGCCTACATAAATAAAAACACCGTTTACATCCATCTTCTGAGTGGCCTCTGTACGGGTATCTTTGAGTACGACACCTTCCACTTCTTCCTGCCCTATAATTTCTTGTACGGTGTTAAACAAGACAAATTTGATTTTCTCGTTCTGCATGGCTCTCTGCTGTTCAACCTTGGTTGCCCTCAATTCGCCGCGCCGATGGATTATGTTCACTCCGCTGGCAAACCTGGTCAGAAAGACAGCTTCTCCAACAGCGGCGTCGCCGCCGCCGATTACGGCTACTTCCTTGCCGCGGAAAAAGGCCCCGTCACAGGTAGCGCAGTAAGAAACCCCGCGTCCCCTTAATTTTTCCTCGCCCGGGACACCCAGCATCTGCGGCTGCGACCCGGTGGCTAGAATGACACAGTGGCTGAACAGCTCCTCTTCGTCAGTTTTGACGGTAAACTTTCCGTCCTGAAAAGTCAGGCCCATGACATCGGCGCCGATAATTTCCAATCCGAAACGTTTTGCCTGGGCCTCCATCTGGGCTGTCAGTGCGGCGCCGTCGATCCCTTCTGCAAAACCGGGGTAATTTTCTATAAACTCCGTATTGGCCGCAAGTCCGCCCGGCATTGCCCGCTCCAGCATCAGCACATCGATTTTTGCCCTCGCCGCGTACAATCCGGCCGCAAGACCGGCAGGCCCGCCGCCTATTATAATCAGTTCCCGCTCGTTCATTTGCCTTCCCCCTAAAGTTATTGATTACACATTTTTACAATTTCATCATATTAGAAATATCGTTAAACGTCAATAAAGACCGGATACTTGCGCCCGTCTGAAACATTGAGGACGCCTGTATCAAAACAGGCGCCCCCAGACTTTGTCAGTTTAATCGACTACAAATTGCGGCAAGGTTTTTCTTTGCACCCCACCTCCCTCAACTCTTTCTTAGTTGATTTATATTGGCGGGGTTTTAAAAACTTGCCTGGTAATTTATACTTTTACGAACAGTCCTAACCTTTGAGACTGGCCAGGACGTCATCAAGGACTTTCTTAATATCCTGGTCACCGTTGATATTTTTAAGCAGGTTTACTTTTACGTAGTAATCAATAAGCGGCTGGGTCTGTGACTCATAGACATCCAACCGGTTGGAAACGGCTTCTTCGTTGTCGTCGCTGCGCTGGTAGAGCTCGCCCTCGCAGGAATTGCACTTTCCTTCGCTTTTTGGCGGGTTAAACAGAACATGGTAGCTTGCCCCGCAGCCCTTGCAGATCCTGCGCCCGGTCAGCCTGGCCATCAGCCTTTCACGCGGCACATCAATGTTAATTACGCCGTCCAATTTAATGGTTAAAGCTTTTAGAGTTTCATCCAGGGCTTCCGCCTGGGGCAGTGTGCGCGGAAAACCGTCAAGTAAAAATCCCTTGGCGCAGTCTGGCATTGCCAGTCTTTCCTTAACCATGCCGACGACTACTTCATCAGGTACGAGTCCCCCCTGGTCCATGTACTCCTTGGCCTTTTTACCCATTTCCGTTCCTTCTTTGATCGCGCTGCGGAACATGTCGCCCGTGGAAATATGGGTAATAGAAAGCTCTTTTACCAGCACTTCAGCTTGTGTACCTTTGCCGGCGCCCGGCGGTCCCATAATCAATAAATTCATACTTGTCCCCTCCCGGAAAATTTTCTTTAGACCCGCGGCCAAAAAAATTATACCACATGGTCGTCCCACAAATATTAATTTTTTATTCGATACGGTTCACTTTATTTCCTTCTCTGTTTAAGATAATATTAAATTGCTGAATATAGAAGGGAGCGCTGCCTGTGCCGGTTTTATTCCTCGCTTTATTTGTCCTGCTTCCTTTTCTAATCTTTATATTCTTTTTCCAGGTTGCGGCATTTTCCTTTACCAAACTGGGTTTGTCACCGCAGGGCGCTGTCTTTCTCTTCGGACTTTCCCTGATCGGGGGAATTATCAATATCCCCGTTTCCCGGCGCCTGGTCAAAGAGCGGATGCCGCCCTTAAATTATTTTTTTTATTACCCGCCGCGGGTAAGCGAACAGGTTATTGCGGTCAATCTGGGAGGCGCTGTCATACCCGTTCTGTTCAGCTTCTATCTTCTTTACCGGGCTCCCTTTCCACCGACTATCCTGGCCGCAGCAATTGTTGCCATAGTTTCAAAGGCCCTGGCCCGTCCGGTCCCCGGCATGGGCATCTCCCTGCCGGCATTCATTCCTCCCCTGGTGGCGGCAGCCGCAGCGCTCCTTCTGGCCCGTGAATACGCCGCTCCGGTAGCCTATATCGCCGGAGTGTGGGGGACCCTGACAGGAGCAGACCTGCTTAACCTGAACAAGTTCCGGGACATGGGCAGCCATGTCTTAAGCATCGGGGGCGCCGGAGTGTTCGACGGGATATTTTTAGTCGGCATTATAGCCGCCCTGCTGGCATAAACCAAAGTAGGCCGCGCCAGCCTTGTTTAGTAAAAAACCGTGTGATAGAATTGCAAAAAGGGAGTGTTTTTGTTTGAGCCAAACAGGGTATGTATATGACCCGCTCTATCTTGATCACTATACGGTATATCATCCTGAATGTCCGGAACGCCTGGAAAAAATCATGTCCAAACTAAAAGAAACAAGCATCCTGGACTATATCCAAAGCATACCTCCCCGCCCCGCCACAGTAGAAGAAATTGCCCTGGTACACTCGCCCGCCCACATCGAAGGCATCAGGCAGATTTGTTTAAACGGGGGTGGAAACCTGGACCCGGACACTTATACCTCGGAGCGTTCTTATGACGCCGCCATGTTGGCGGCAGGGGGACTCCTGTGCGCAGTTGACAAAGTAATGGAGGGTAAGTTCCGGAACACATTTGCCCTCGTCAGGCCGCCGGGCCACCACGCCATGCCGGAACGGGCGATGGGTTTCTGCCTTTTCAATAATGCAGCCATTGCCGCCCGCTACCTGGAAAAAACATATGGCCTGGAAAGAATCCTGATTGTTGACTGGGACGTCCACCACGGGAACGGGACAGAAGCTGCCTTTTATAATACAGCAAAAGTACTTTACTTCTCAGTCCACCAGGGCTGGATTTACCCCGGCACCGGTTGGACAAAAGACATTGGCAGGGGAGAAGGGGAAGGGTTTACAATCAATGTCCCCCTTGAAGCAAGGATGGGCGATATTGAATACGAAACTGTCTTCCAGGAAATTTTATATCCTGCCGCCTTACAGTACAAACCCCAGTTCATTCTAATCTCCGCCGGACAGGATTCTCATCACAGCGACCCAATCGGAGCGATGCGTCTAACCTCACTGGGCTTTGAAAACCTGACTAAAATCGTTATGAACATAGCGGACAAATGCTGCGACGGGCGTATCACAGCCACTTTGGAAGGCGGATACAATTTGGAAGGCCAAGCCGTCTCGGTGGCCGCAATTTTTAACGCCCTTTCGGGACTGAATTTTAATATCCATGAAGATACCGGCCTTAAAAGAACCACAACCGTATCCTCCATGTTTAAAAACGACATTAACGAAGTTAAAAAGATCCATGATAAATACTGGGATTTCGACATGGACAAGGGTATGTGCTGATAGAATTTTGATGATTTAGGATGAATTTATATGCGGACAGGCGTTGCGAACCTTCCGTAACATCCCGGAAAATGCCCGGCCTGGCTGTTCAGCCTGATGAAGGAGCTTGGGGCGGCAATCATCCAGGTGATTGCCGAGGAATACGGGCCGGAAAGGATCAAGGGGACGGTACTCTTGTGTCAAATACCAGTCAAATACCAGGCAGGAGGACGGGGTTGTCGACATAAACAAATGTGGACGGAGGAAAAATGAAAAATAAAAGCAGCCTTCTTGAACTGCCCAATATCGGCAAAGTAATCGCCGGCAAACTTGAAAGAATAGGCATTGGCACAAAAGATGATTTCCTTGCCTGCGACCCGTATGATGTCTTTGACAGACTGCTGGCGGAAGTTGACCCCATACTCTGACGGTGCGCCCTGGCTTCTCTTGTAGGGGCAAAAATCGGCATTCCCTGGCATAAGATAACCAAACAAACAACCAGGGAGTATGAATCCATGCACCCGTACCACAGATGGAGTAAATGCTAATGTGTTTTTCTTTTGATGTACCAATTTTCTAAAGGCAGTTCATTTACGCAGGAGTTTACTTTTAATAAATTAATTCTGTTTTACCAAAACAGAAGAGATATATTATCAGGTGTCTCAACATGCTGGTTTCTGATCAAATTCCATAGCCTTTTTTCCTGTTGATGGATCAGCTAAATAGTTTCTGTATGCCAAAGATAGAGCCCACTTGTATTGCCTTTCCGAACCTTCAGGAATAAAGTTTGTTCTCTCAACTATTTCCAATATTTTTTCAGCAGCCTGATCGCCCTTTAAACCAAGTTTCATTACCTCAAGGAAAGCCTGCTCTACTCCAGACAATCCTATCATATCTCCGCCAACGTCTATCTTATATATTTTTGACGCTTTAGGATCACTACCGCTCATATCTGATTAACACCCCTTTTTTTAAAATATGCACTTGTGCAGCTATGCCCAATAATCGGCATATAGGTATCATTTTGCAAGATCACCCACTGCATCTGCGATCACTTCTTTTGAAATCCCACCGTGGAAGCGGGGTTGACCGTTAAGAACAATCAGGGGTAGTCTGACTCGATTCAGGATTTGCGCAATCTCCGGGTAATTATTCATCTCGCTGCTTAGCACATCAACATAGGCATAGCGGATTGCTTCGCCAAAACTCTGTACAAGCGATTTATTTAAAGCTTCAGCTTCTTCCTGCATGGTCTTCGCAGAGCCGCAACATGCGTCTCCGGTGGACGGACCTCAGCAGCTGGATGCCGGCATAAAAGCATCAGTTCCGAATACGGTGACAGTGACTTCTTTCACTTTCCTTCAACCTCCTTTAAATTGTGTTTTAATTTACTTGCCATATCCAAACTTGAACGCCGCTTGATAAACTTGTTGTCCCTTAAAAATGTATCTTTTTTTCACGACCCTTTTTTTGCTTCAATTATAAAAGAGGCAATAAACTCTTCCATGCCGGGGACCCAACTTTTTATTATTTCTTTGCTGTTATCTTTTGGAATCAAGTGGATGTTTGTAAAACCAGCATTCTGAAGCATAGTTTTTATATTTTCAACATGCTCAGCGCCAGCCACGCAGCTACAGATACTGGCAGGGCTGTTCTTTATATGCTCCGGTAATTCCGCTGTAGCAACAATATCAGATATAGATATCCTCCCTCCGGTTTTAAGTATTCTGTACATTTCATTAAAAACTTGCTGCTTATCCAAAGATAGATTTATCATTTCCGGTGTCATATCCACTCCAATAACAAACCCGGTTTCACCGACCTGCTTTCTTGCCAAAAAACAATCAAATCCGCCGCCACTGCCAAGGTCAAGTACCACTTCCCCTTCTTTAAGTGGTGCAATAGCAATCGGGTTTCCGCAGCCCAACCCCATATTGGCTTCAATCGGAACATCTTCAAAGTCGCTTTCAGAATAACCAATTTTAATGGCAATATCCACGATATCCATCTGCGGACCACTGCAACTGCAGCCTCCGCTGCAGCACTCCCCTGCAGAACCTTTTAAAGCAACCTCGGAATAATTTTTTCTAATTATGTCTCTTATTTCTTCTTTATTATTCAAAGTTCACGCCCCCTTTTAACCTTTATAGTTCTTTATATTTCAAAATTAATCGTATCGACTTTTGGCTCCTAAATGATCAGCGCCATTTTTTTCTTTGCAACTAAAGCTGTTGTCTTGTGGCATTTTTAATAAATCAGCTACCTCGCACCAGGCTTGTGATGCAACACCCAAGGCCTTTTCACCCTTGGGTGTCAGAGTATATACCTTGCGTTCACGGCCGCATACAATCTGTATAAGTAAGTCTACCAGTCCGGCTTCCTTGAATTCCCTTAATACGGGATAAAGACTTCCTTCTGTAGGAGCGCAACAACCATTGGTCAGTTCGGCAATATGTTTGGTTATTTCATAACCGTGTAGTGGCTGCAAATGAAGCACATATAGAATAAAAAACCGGGAAAGACTCATTTTGATTAGCCCCGCCCAATACTCTTGTGATTCGTACTCGCACTTTATTGTAAAATCACCTCTTCACTTCCATTTAATATATAGAAGCATAATGCATAGAGCGCAGATATATTGTACGGCTATGCATAAATTCTGTCAATAAAATTTAAAAATTTATATATCTAATTATTTAAATATGTATATAATATAGTATGAAAGCTTTTTGTGGAATGAGGGATTATTGACCAGTGTTAAATAGATTAAAAGCTTTGGGGGATTCGCACAGGCAAAATATATTAAAATTGTTGGCCGCTCAGGAAATGGGAGCCTGTGAGATTATCCAGGCCATCGGCCTATCGCAGCCGGCTATTGCCCACCACCTAAAAATTTTAAAACAGGCAGGCCTGATCAACAGTGAAAAAGAGGGAAAGATCGTATTTTACAACCTGAACAAAGATGGCCTTAAGGAATTGCTCAAACAAATGGACGTGTTTCTTGAAAGTCTTTCCTGCTTCTCCTGCTCCTTAGCGAAACCCTCACCGTTAAGGCAAAACCCTAATCTCTGCACTGAGATGGGTTTTGATCCCGAAGTTTGCGCAGGGATGATTGAAGAAGAAACATGTACAACATGTTCAAAAGGGAAAAGGAGGTAACATACGTGTCCGAAAAGGCAGCAGCCAAATTATCCATACTGGACCAGTATTTAACTTTGTGGATCTTTTTAGCTATGTTTTTTGGAGTAGGGTTGGGCTATGTCGTACCGGAAGTGGGCGGTCTTTTAAAAAAGTTCCAGATCGGAACTACTTCGATACCAATCGCCATCGGCCTGATTGTTATGATGTACCCACCTTTAGCCAGAGTAAAATACGAGGAAATTGGCAAAGTATTTAAGAATGGCAAGGTACTAACACTGGCTGTAATTCTAAACTGGATTATCGCGCCTGTTCTGATGTTTTTTCTAGCCATCATTCTATTACATAATTACCCCGAATATATGGCAGGCATAATAATCATCGGCATAGCCCCCTGTATTGCTATGGTCATTGTTTGGAACTCTTTGGCTAAGGGTGATTTAGAGTATGCGGCTGCATTGGTTGCCTTAAACTCGTTTTTCCAGATTCTTTTCTTTTCAGTTTACGCCTACTTTTTTGTAACAATATTGCCCCAGTGGATAGGTATTAAATCAATGGTTGTTCATATTTCCATGACAGATGTGGCCAAGAGTGTAGCTATTTATCTCGGTATACCGTTTATCGGCGGTATGATCACCAGGTTCTCACTGCTCCCTGTGAAGGGTAAGGACTGGTATGAGAAAAAATTCATCCCCAAGATCAGCCCTCTGGCTCTGATTGCCCTGCTGTTTACAATTATCGTCATGTTCTCTCTGAAGGGTAGTTATATTATAACCCTGCCTATGGACGTGATTAGAATTGCCATACCGTTACTTTTCTACTTCATAATAATGTTCTTCCTTGCCTTTTTTCTATGCAAATCTCTTGGGGTTAATTACGGCCAGACTACGACACTTGCTTTTACTGCCGCCAGCAATAACTTTGAGCTGGCAATTGCTGTTACAGTTGCCGTATTTGGAATTAATTCCGGTCAGGCTTTTGCTGCTGTAATCGGCCCGCTTATTGAAGTGCCGATTATGATTGGATTGGTCAATATTGCCCTCGGTTTCAAACGCAAATATTTTTGCAGCTGAAATACAGGGAGAAAGATAATACAAGAATACTAAAAAAAGAAAGGTGGCCCAAAAAGAATGGATATCAAAATACTTGGCGCAGGCTGCGCAAACTGCAATAAGCTTGAGCAGATGGTTCTTGAAGTGTTAAAATATTTAAATGAAGAAGCTGACGTGGAGCATGTAAAAGACTTCAAAGATATAGCTTCTTACGGAGTGATGATGACACCGGCGTTAGTTATAAACGGACAGGTTAAGCTTACCGGTCCGCTTCCGTCAAAGGAAAAGTTAAAAAACATTATCACCGGCGAGATTAAGAAATGAGGGTAATTGAATGTGGCAGCAGGCTGTAAATTACCTGGTTTATAACCTCATCGGGTTATCTCCTGAATCTCACTTTGGCTCTGTTATTAATTTTTTCTTCTACGACACAGTAAAAATATTATTTATGCTGATCTTGATCATATTCGTCATAGCCATAATCAGGAGTTTCTTCCCACCCGAGAAAACAAGGAACCTTTTAGGACATAAACGTGAATTTGTCGGGAATATTATCGCAGCGCTGATGGGTATTGTCACCCCTTTCTGAAGCTGTTCAGCGGTGCCGATATTTATCGGCTTCGTAGAAGCGGGGGTCCCGCTTGGCGTTACGTTTTCATTTTTAATATCTTCACCGATGGTTAACGAGGTTGCCCTGGGTATGCTCTGGCTGACGTTCGGCTGGAAGATAGCCCTCATATATATTGCAAGTGGGGTAATCGTAGCGATAATTGGCGGCACGATATTAGGCCGGCTGAAACTTGAGCATCTTGTGGAGGAATATGTGTATCAGATAACCGCTTCACAATGCGGCTGCGGTACGGATAATCCCCAAATGCCCTGGAAAGACCGGATTGATCAATCTATTGCATATACAAAGCAGATATTTACAAAAGTGTGGCTTTGGGTCGTAATCGGTGTAGGTATTGGAGCTGCCATGCATGGCTATGCCCCGGCCGGTTTCCTGACCCAGTATGCCGGCCCGGCTAATCCATTGGCGGTCCCGTTGGCGGTTGTTATTGGCATTCCTTTGTATTCAAATGCCGCCGGGCTGATCCCCGTAGTAAAGGAACTGGTCAGAACCGGGATGGCAATGGGCACAGCCCTTGCTTTCATGATGGCTGTGACGGCGCTGTCCTTACCGGAAGCTATAATCCTCAAGCAGGTACTGAAACCAAAACTGCTGGCAGTATATTTCGGCATTGTAGCTGTGGCAATTATTTGTGTAGGTTATTTGTTTAATATGATTATTCTATAATAATTATATTCGATTTTTATCACACTGGCTTACAAAGGAAACCTACACATCAGATTGAAAATGTATCTCGTATTTTCATCAATAAAACAGGTTATGAAAGCCTTGCAATTTGACTAACACAATGTTTTTTAAAAGTTGGTTGGTGTATCTTGATTAGAAAAATATAGGCTAAGTTGAAAAGTGGCAACAATATCATTAACGAATGGGGTGGGTTTTTTGTCGAAAAGAAAGATCGCCTATTTTATCATATTAATGTGTTGTTTAACGGTCCTGTTATCAGCATGTTCTTCTAACTCAAAAAAAGAACCTGTCCAAAAACAGACCTCCCCGAGCGGACAAACGGCTTCAAACAACCAGGTTCCTGACGGCAGTCAGACCGGCGCTGAAGAATCAACTTCTGATAAGACTGATCAGAAAAACACTGGATCAGACAAGCCTGGCAGTCAACAGAGTAAAATCGCTATACCCGTGAATACAGAGCAGTCACAATCAGATAAAAAAGAAGAAACTAACTTAGAAACAAAATCGGAAACCAACACAGACAATGAAACAGAAATTAAATTGGAGAACGAAACAGATACCAAAGTTGTCCTGCCTGCGAAGGTTTATGTTTTTACTAATAGTGCAGGTTGCTGTGAGGCGACAAGGCAAAAGTTTGAGCAGCGCCGCAGTGAAGTTAAATCAATTGAGAGCAAGTACGGAAACCGGGTGACATTTATATGGCTTGACGTAAGTGTAGGCGACGTCGACTATCATAAACAATTGCTGCAATATGCATCCAGCTTTGGAATTAATAACATTCCGTCGATCGTTGTTGTTGATGCAAGCAACAGTGTTTTAATCAAGCAAGAAGGACCTTTAAATATGGCAGAGATTGACAGGGTTTTTGGAGGATTAAATTAATGGTACCATTGATTAACGAGTTAACATTAGGCGCCGCCATTATTGCAGGATTGCTGGCCGGTCTTAGCCCTTGTACCCTGCCCGCGGCTGCGCTTGTAGCAGCTTATGTTGGAGGTTCGGGAGAGGTTTCCAGGTTGAGGTGCTTTTTTCTGACGCTCTCTTTCGTTGTTGGCATTTCACTAACTTTGGCCGTTTTAGGATTGGTTGCTTCCGGAATAGGTATGGTGATGCATTACCTTTCGTATATTTATAAAATTCTGGGCATTCTTATGTTTGTAATGGGTTTGGTTGTTGCGGGCGTTTTGCCATGGAATGTGAGTTTAGGGCAGGATTCGTTGAAGTTGTTTGCCGGTTCACGCAAGGGTATGATCGGGGCTTTTCTGCTGGGAATACCATTTGCTTTCCTCGCTTCACCCTGCACCCTTCCTATAACTACGACAGTGCTTGCTCTGGCTGCTACCAAGGCCGACTTTTTTTTCGGCTTTTGGTTTCTTCTCTTTTACGCAATTGCACGGTGCCTGCCCCTTTTGATAGTAGGGACCTTTACCGGCTTGTTAAAATCGGTGTTAAAAGGTCAGGCTTTTTTAAATGGATTAAATAAATTAAGCGCTCTTATATTGATGGGGTTGGGTGTATATTTTACTTTTTTTGTGTAGCCTCCAGTGAAAAGTCGGGGAAGACAATTGCCGCTGTAATCAGCCCGTTAATTGTAGGCCTGTTATGATTGGATTGGTCGTTACTACTTAACTTTTCTTATAGCAAAAGGAATCAACATCGGAACTTCTTTTTGATATTCGACGTAAGCATTGCCAAATTCTAAAACGAGTTTCTTTTCCTCGAGTATTGTTCCTATAATAATATATACAGTCAATATTGTATATACAATAATATCAGCCATACTGAAGGTTTCACACCACAAAAATATTATTAACGCTAAATACATCGGGTGCCTCACTATACCCAACAGCCCTCTTTTTTTAACCTCATTTTTAGAATTCATTTTATTTCTTTTCATAGCGTTTAATATTTGCCTAATTCCAAAAAACGATAAAGAATCATAGTTAAAGAAGAAAGCCCAAAAGAACATTGTCAGAGAAGTATATGCGAGTATCTGGCGGACAACATTTAAAGGCCCTGCATAAAATATAATTACTTCATTATCCAATTGCGTAGTGAAATTAATTAATAAAATAAGCAAAAAACATGAAATCAATATGAAAAACAGTCTATAAAAAGCGTAATAGTTTTTCAATAAACGGGTCATAAGATTAGTAAATCTGATGCTGATTAAATAACTATGAAGTGAACAGTATCCTATCCACAATGCTGATATTAACAAATATTTCATTTTTAGATTCCCCTTTTATCCAACATGTTTTGCCCCCTGTTTAATAAAACTAGCAGCAAACCTCACCCTTACCGAATTTACCTTTAATTACCGCGTAGGCGCAGCCCACCCCGGCCGCTACCGAAATGGCGCAAAAAGGGCAGTTCATCGCACAGGCGCCACACTCCATGCAGGAGTCCCTATCCCGAATGGCTGCCTTTCCGCTAACAATACTAAATACCTGGTGCGGGCAAACCTTAGTGCAGATCCCGCATCCGGTGCATTTCTCTTTGTCAAGCGCCAACGTAACCACATTTTTTAAATACTTCAAAGAAGTCACCTCTTTACAGAACAAACTGATTTAAAACCAGCAGGACAACTCCCAGTCCTGCTGAAAATATCGCTGCGGGGAGCGCAACTCTTAATTCCCGCTGAACGCCTGACAAAGAAGTAAAAGTGCTTGCGCCGGTAAAATTGACCGCCAGGTAAGATGACAGGGCCGGTAAAATAAAAAGATAAACCAGAGTCCTATTCCAGGCGTAGGGCATGGCCGGAAAAGAGTATAAAACAACGGCTATGGACCAGAGCAGCCCAAGCAGCCACCCCTTCCAGGCAAAAGAGCGGCCCGGTATCCAGGGCAGCAGGGCAGGCGTCAATACGCATCCCGTAATAATCGCTCCGAAGTAAGGCAGTGTTGCTAAAAAAGAAACGGACCAGATTTTAAGAAGGTTTATAATGAATATGATAAGGTAAACGGCAACCACAGGTATGATAATCCTGGACAGTTCCATGGGGATAAGCACAAGCCTGTCTGCAAAACCAAAGTTGACCCTGCGCATTTGAGGAGAAGCTTTCATGCCCGCTCCAAGAAAATCGGGGATATCGCAGGCTCTTACCGGGCCGTAGACGACCCTGAAACCGGACATTTTTAACAATCTGTGGGCAGCCACTCCTACAGCGCTTAGCTGCGGCAGAATCAGCGTCCGGTGTGAGACAATCCAGGAAAGGTTAGTCATGGCAATCATCCTGGCTATCTCTGTCGCGCTGAAAGTTCCCTTTCCGGCGGAACACCAGACGTTGATGCCCCTCGTATTGATGACCAGCACCCAGGCGTTGACTCCTGATAACTCTTTTCTCAAACGGTCAAAAGTCATTTTGTAATTGGCCGTTACCAGTACCGGGGAATCTTCAACAGGATCACCAATCCCGTATAGACCGGGGGGAACTTTATAGTTCAACCTGTTTATACCCCAGCGTACTTTCCAGGAACCCATAATGTCCTTTGCGGAAAGTTTTGTTGAGATAACCGGGATTTTTCCTGCCAAAGTAGTCTTATATCCGGTGATCCACTCTGTGTCGGGTGGAAGAGGAGGAAACTCCTCCTGCGGATCAGGGCCTCAACACGTTTCACGCAAAGTGTCTTCCTCAACCGCCAAACTGCCCATCCTCCTTTTTATGGTACATTTAACCTTCTAAAGAGACTGCTGCCCAGTTTTATATCTCAAACTTAAATTTTTAAAACTGCAACTATAATTGAAATTGGTCGTTTAATGCCGAGAGATATTCTTTCAAAGTCTCTTCTTTAAAATAATAGTAGTTCCACCTGCCCCTGATTTCTTCCCGGATGAGATCGGCTTCCTTTAATTCTTTGATATGGTAGGAAACTCTTGACTGAAGCAGTCCTGTATCGTCAACCAGGTGGCAGACACACAGCCACTTATCTTCACAACATTTCTTGCCGGCGATTCGCCTGAGTATCTCCAGCCGCAGGGGATCAGATAAAGCTTTGGCAATTTTTAAAACGTCCATTTATCTCACCTACTATTTTAGATGATATCAAATATATTTGATGTGTCAATACGCAAACGATTTCTTTAAAAATTTAAGTCTATCTTTTCAGGTTCTTATATTTTTTAATCCTTTGACATAAACAAGCTCTCATGATAAATTTGTCTCAGGTGTTGTTAATTGGTAATTTACTCGTAGGAAGGAAGTGATTCAGATGAACGAAATTATTAGAGTTATCAAGCGCAGGAGAAGTATTAGGAAATTCAAGGATGAACAGATAGCAGATTCAGAGGTGCAGGAGATCTTAAACTCGGCCCTGCTCGCTCCCAATGCGATGAACCGTCAGAAATTACATTTCACACTAATCCAGAATAAGAACCTGCTCGATAAAATGGCCCAAAGAATTAAAGAAAATATGCTTGATTCACGTATTGCGCCCCTGGTTGACAGGGCAAGTTCCCCGGACTACAACACTTTTTACAATGCTCCCACGGTAATCCTGATTTCAGGTGAGGGAAAAGCGCCTTTTATTCAGATTGACTGCGGGGCGGCGGCGCAAAATATTACACTGGCATCAGAATCACTAAACATTGGCTCATGCCTGATCACGTCTTCCGGTTACCTTTTTTCAACATTCAGGGACAACGACTTAAAAAATGAATTAGGCATCCCCACAGGCTACAGCCACATTTGCACTGTGGCGCTCGGCTACAAGACCGGCGAGGATTCGCCCACGCCGCCAAGAAGGCCGGACGTGGTAAACCATATTAGATAATCTTTGTATTAACGGTCCCATTGAAAAAAACTGCATCCGCATGTCTTCACTCTAAAAAGACATTGCGGCTGCAGTTAATTTTTGTTTAAGAAATTATTTGTGCCGAGGCTTATCCGAAACCTTTTTGATGTTTCTAGTGATCACCGACACAATTTGGGCCTTGCCCCCAATTAACTCTAAGCCAACATCGGTAAAAATTTCTCCAGCCAGAGAAACGGCATAGTGAGGAGGCAGTTCGTTTAACGTCATGGCTATAATATCTTCCTGACAGATATCGCAGGTGCACGTTCCGGGGCTGCTTTTTAAATATTCCTTTAAGATACCGGGTAAGACTCTTTTTACCGCTTCTTCCGTACAATTAATCATCTTTTTAAATATCCGGGACATTAAAAGAAAGCCTGTCCTGATGTGTGTTCCAAAAAAGTCCCGAATTCAAACCCCCTCTCTACAGATTCTCATTTCTTTTTTCGGGCAATCAGCAACTCTACTGAAGCCCTGTAGCGTCTGAAAGGCGGGTGTTGCCACAATGAAATGCTCCTGATGCGCTCTGCAGGAGGCAACGATAGACATCCATACAGCTGTAAGGCGCCCTCATAAGGAGGATAATTGATTAATAAAGGAAGGTCAATGCCTTAAGCGTAATTTTATTTAGTGAACGGGTGCGCCCGAGGATAAGCCAGGAAATTGTTTAAGTGTCCGGAGGCGGGGAGCGAACAAGGAATTTCCAAAATAAAGGAGAGAGTTTAGCCGGCGCCCCTCTCCTTGTCAAATGTTAAGTGGTTTTTATCTCTATTGCCCTGGGATGTTTCTTCAAGTATCTCGATACCAGGTATGTGCAGGCTGTGGTGGTAAGAGCGGTTAACAAGACTCTGGCAATTATTCCTTTTCTTGAACTGGTACGCCGCTTAAAAAGTGTCTTCATAAACTTCAACCCCTTCAATTTTTATTACTATTATTCGTCAGACTCTCATACTTACCTCTATGTAAATAGTGGTTGCCATGGAAAACAAAAAGCAAGCTGTCAATCTTTGATTAAAAAGCTGATTATTGAACTGATAATCATAATAATCAAAGCTGAAAGAAGAGCCACCAAGAAATTCGTTATATCAAAACCTTTGATCAATGCGCTGACCAGCCACAGCATCAGCCCGTTAATTACCAGGGTGAACAAGCCCAGAGTGATCAAGTTGATGGGCAAAGTCAGCAAAATAAGGATCGGGCGGATTGTAGCGTTAACAAAACCAAGCAAAATAAAGCCGAATATAGCCGCCAAAATTGTTACTTCAAATCCCTTGACAAGATAAGCGGTCAAAATAATCCCCGCAATATTCAAACCCCAGCGGATGAGTAGTTTCTTTCCCATTGATGACCCTCCTTAATTAATACAAGAATCAGTATTAAAATTTCCACGGACAAATCTTCTTCTCCAGCCAATCCAAAATTATGTATAGAACAAATCCCAGAAGACTCATTGCTATTACTCCGGCATACATCTCGTTGTATGCCAGGCGTGACCATGAATCCATCAGATAAAACCCTATGCCTTCGCTGCTGGCAAAAGTTTCAGTGATAAACAGAACGGCAATAGCCGCTCCGAGACCTATTCTCAAGGAGGTAAATATTTCGGGAAGGCACGCCGGTAAAATAACGTGCCGGTAAATATCTTTTCGTGAGGCGCCCAGGGATTTTACCGAATAGAGATAAAGTCTTTCCACCGATTTCGCCGCGTCTCGTGTCGTTACCAGTATTTGAAAAAAAATGATTAGGGAAATCAAAAAAATTTTTGCCCAATTACCCAGGCCAAAAAGGGAAAGAACAACCGGCAGAAAAACAATTTTAGGTATCGGGTAGATTAGATAAATTACCGGACCAAGGAAACGGTCAAGATGAGTTTCCCTGCCCAACAGAAGCCCCAAAGGGACTGCCAGCAATGTCGACAGCAAAATGCTTATAACTACGCGAAAAGTACTGAAAAGAAGATTTCTGGAAATGCCGTTGTCAAGTCCCGTTATAAAGGCGTGTATCGCCTGAACGGGGCCGGGTAACGCAAGGTCAGCCATGCAAAGGCTGATCAACTGCCAGAGCAATATTAAAAAAAGAGCAGCTATAAAATAATTGCTGAAACTTTTCACGGAAGGGTTAACATGCATCGTTTATGCCCCGTTCCAGTAATTTCCTTATTTTCAGGCATTGTTCAAAGTAGGCTTGCTGATTGCGATAGCCGATATTGCCTGCAGAACTGTTTTCCAGCACGTTTAAAATTCGTCCCGGACCCGGCGACATGACCAACACCTGCCGTCCTAACAGTACGGCTTCTTCAATGTTGTGAGTTACAAGGATCAGGGACATTTTTGTTTTCCGGCAAATATCAAGCAGCAATTCTTGAAGCGCTTCACGTGTAAGCGCATCAAGAGAAGACAGGGGTTCATCCATGAGCAGAAGCTCAGGCTCCAGCGCCAGCGCGCGGGCGATTGCCACGCGCTGCCGTTGGCCTCCGCTAAGTTGAGCGGGGAAACGGTCTTTAAACTCCCAGATTCCTAAATCTTGCAGTATTTTTACTAAACCTCCCTTTTTTGCCTCGTTTGACATCCCCCTGATATTCAAACCAAGCATTGCGTTATCCCAGACTGTCTTCCAGGGAAGCAAGCCGTAATCCTGCAAAATTAATGCCATCCTGTGTTTTTCAGGGCATAAGACGCGGCCCCTGACTTCCACTTCCGCATCGGTGAACAACCCTGCCAGAATGAATAACAGTGTGCTTTTGCCGCATCCGGACGGTCCTATAACTGTGCATGTCTGCCCCTGTTCCAGGTACAAATCGATGTTTTCCAGCGCGGGTACCAGGGACCCGGACTTTCTATAAGAGACTTGCAGTTCTTCTATATTTACCAGCTCATTTGCCAATAAAACCACCACTTACCATGTCATTATAACTCAACGCTTTCTTTAATAGACCCTTGTCCAGCATCCAGTTAATTGCCCGGTCAAACTGCGCTTGGGTGGGCGTTTCCGGCAAGGAAAAATGAGGTATCCGGTATGTGTCTTTAATCTCTTCCGGAACGCCGGCTTTCTCCGTGAACAGAGCACGGTAGCTTTCCGCATTGGCGTCTATTTCTTTTACGGCTCTGGCATAAGCCTGCAGAGTTCCGGTTACTTCTTTGCTCCGTGATTTTAGTGCTTCTGTATGAAAAATTAAAACAACTTGTGAAATATCTTCTTTACTATTATCCAAAATTACTTTAGCTCCCTTGGATTCCGCATAGGTTGCCAGAGGATCCGGTAAAGTGGCGGCTTTAATTTGATTCTTGAAAAGCATTTCCATGCGCACCGGTATCTTGGGAACAACTATCTTTTTTATTTCGTCAGGCTCAAATCCTTGTTCTTGCAGCAACTGATCAGTGACATATTCGATAATGGAGTTCTGTGAAACACCGATTTCCACTCCTTTTAGCTGTTCTGCTTTGTTAATACCGGAGCCAGGCGCGGCTAGAATGGCAAACCTCCCTTCGCCCGGTTTTATTCCCAGCGTAGTAGTAACAATCTGGTGGTCAACACCGGCATTCTTAAGCAATACCGCAGCTATCAAGTCTGTTATTTCCCCGTCAATCGCCCCGGTCTGAAAAGCACTGTCACGTTCTAAAGCGCTCTGGAAAGGAACCAGTTCTACTTTAACATTTTCCTCTGTAAAATAACCTTTTTCCTGGGCTACGTAAAATGGTAAAGAGTCTTCTACCGGCAGGACACCAATTTTAAGCGGTTTCGCTTGCTCTTTCTTATTATCGCATCCGGTTACCAGCATTATTACGCCGAGAAACAAAACTCCTAACAAAAAAAATATCTTGCTCTTCCGAATCACTTATTCTTTCTCCTCTCCTCTCTTATCTCTTACTAATCTCTTACTAATCTCTTACTAATCTCTTACTAATCTCTTACTAATCTCTTACTAATCTCTTACTAATCTCTTACTAATCTCTTACTAATCTCTTACTAATAACCAACTTGCCAGATCGATCCGCGCTGTATGTTAAGTATCTCCCCATGCTTCATAAAGCTGATGGTTCAGCCCCAATTGGTCCATTACCCTGCCGGCAATAAAATCGACAAGTTCGGTTATTGTCCGGGGCTTCGTATAGAATGCGGGCATAGCCGGAAGGATCGTAACCCCCATCCTGGAAAGCGATAAAAGATTCTGTAAATGAATTTGATTCAAGGGCGTTTCCCGCGGGACAAGTACAAGCGGACGTTTTTCCTTTAATATTACATCCGCTGAACGCTCAACTAAATTCCGGGCGAGGCCATGAGCAATACCGGCTACCGTGGCCATACTGCAGGGGACGACTATCATTCCGTCACTTTTGACTGATCCGCTGGCGATTACTGCTGTAAGGTCATGGTAATCAAGATAATTGATCTTCTGTGACCGTCCGGGTCCCAGGCGCCGGGTTATAGCTTCCCGCTGTTCTGAGATATCCCCGTTGATTTTCCAACCCATCTCAAAAGCCATCACCTGTTTTGCAGGGTCGGTAATCAAAAGATAAAGAGAATGTCCCTGATCGGCCAAAACCTCAACAAGACGCCAGCCGTATATACAACCGCTCGCGCCGCTGATGGCTACTATATACCGTCCGATATCATTTCCCCCCTCTCCCTATCACATAAATATTGCTAAAAATACAGCAACAAATAAAATAATGCTAATGGTTCCGTTTACATTAAAGAAAGCCAGGTTCACTTTGCTTAAATCTTCAGGGCTGGCGAGATAATGCTCGTAATGCAGCAATACAGCGGTAATCAATACACCTGCCGCATAAAAATAATCCAACCGTAAATAGATTCCCAAAACAATAAGCAAAACAACCACCATAACGTGCGATAAGCGGGCAATTATCAGCGCATTTTTTATGCCAAACCTGGCCGGTATCGAACATAACCCTTCTTTGCGGTCAAAATCGTAGTCAAGGGTCGCGTAAATAATATCAAATCCCGCAACCCAGAAACAGACAATTAGTCCAAGCAGTATTGTTGCCGGATGAATTTTGCCGGTGATCGCGATCCAGCCCCCCATCGGAGCGCAGCCGATTGCCATCCCCAATACAAAATGGCTGAGCCAGGTAAACCTTTTCGTGTAGGGATAAATTACAAGTAATAAGACAAAAGGCAGCAGCTTCACGCAAAGCGGATTGAGCTGCGCCGCAGCAAAAATAAGCAGTCCCAGCGAAACGATAATTAAGAGCAGAACATCAGTACTTGTAACCAATCTCATAGGCAAGTGCCGCCCAGCTGTTCGAGGGTTACGCGAGTCAATCTGCCAATCAATTAACCGGTTGAAAGCCATAGCTGAACTGCGGGCTCCAACCATAGCTACAGTTATCCAAAATATTTTAGAACCGGCCGGCCAACCCTGCGCCGCCAGGAATGAGCCCATATATGAAAATGGCAGGGCAAAAATCGTATGTTCCCACTTGATAAGTTCAGCCAGTTTGCGCAGCTTAGTCCAGGCCATAAGCAGTCCACCTCTGATTGACCAAGTTTTTTATCTCCCCGCTCATAATGATATCGTCCGGCCAGGGTCTGCGATGTCCTTCTTCCGGCCATTTTTTAGTAGCGTCTATTCCCATCTTGGAACCATAGTTAGGAATCGGCGAAGCGTGGTCAAGCACGTCCAGCGGGCCATCCACGATTACGACATCCCGACGGGCGTCTATATTGTTATATACCTTCCACCACACAGTCGCCATATCCTGAACGTCGACAGAGTCATCAACCACAATTATCATTTTAGTAAACATCATATAACCCATACCCCAAAGCGCATTCATAACTTTTTTTGCATGTCCCGGGTATTGTTTTTTGATGGACACCACGGCACAGTTATGAAATACACCCTCTATAGGAAGGTTAAGATCCTTCATTTCCGGCAGCTGCAGCTGCAGCAGAGGTAAAAAGATACGTTCAGTAGTCTTGCCTAGATAACAGTCCTCCATCGGCGGCCGTCCAACTATTGTCGCCGGATAAACAGGTTCGCGACGTCTGGTCAGGCACGTTAAATGGAAGACCGGGTAAAAATCTTCCGCTGAATAATAACCCGTATGATCTCCGAATGGTCCCTCGAGGCGTTTTTCCAAGAGGTCAACATAACCTTCAAGGATAAATTCGGCCTGAGCCGGCACCGACAGGTCTACAGTCCGGCAGCGGACCATTTCCACCGGCTCACTGCGTAAAAAGCCGGCAAAAAGCATTTCGTCAAAACCCCTGGGTAAAGGCGCAGTAGCCGCATAAATGGTCGCCGGGTCTCCTCCAAGAGCGACCGCTACCTCCATTTTACCGCTCCCCTGCTGTAAATGCTGCGAAAAATGATAAGCGCCGTCTTTATGAAGATGCCAGTGCATACCTGTGGTTTTCCCGTCAAAAACTTGCATGCGGTACATTCCCACATTTTGCTTTTTTGTAACCGGATCTTTTGTAAAAACCAGCGGAAGGGTGATAAACCGCCCTCCATCACCGGGCCAGCACTTTAAAACAGGAAGTACGTTCAAATCCGGATTGTCATTTTCCACTATTTCCTGACAGGGCGCCTTCTTTACCGATACCGGATAATAAGAAGCGAGTTTACTTAGCTTTGGAAGAGCCATAAGTTTACTGATGATACCATCCATGTCAGGAGGTTGCAGCATTTGACGGATCCTCTCTCCCATTTCATCCAGAATGTCAACTTCAAGAGCCAGGCACATCCGTTCCATGCTCCCAAAAGCATTGATTATTACCGGATAAGGGGAACCTTGAACATTTTCAAAAAAGAGAGCCGGCCCGCCGGTCTTGGAAATCCTATCGGTTATTTCAGTAATTTCCAGCTCTGAATTAACCGTAGTCTTAATTCGTTTTAATAAACTTCTTTGTTCCAAAACATTTATAAAATCTCTTAAGTCTTTATAGGCCATTTGGTCGTCCTTCTTTTTTAATACTCCTGAGGCGCTTTATTAAACATCTTTTTTGAGGATTTTCGCCAGTTCTTTTTGGTTTCAAATAATCATTTTTTATTATAACTTTCAACACGGAAACATACAAATGGAAATGGCTGCAGGCCCATGTTAATAATCTTCCCATGGTTATCAGACCCTGTCAAGGAATAATGCCGGATGAAGTCATAGATTGTCGTTAAGGTGACTGGCCGGGATGCTGTTTGGAATTTACATCCACGCCGCTAGAACGGTGTTTTAAGATTTTAGGCTGTAATAGACCTTTTTCGGCGTTGCAGTGTCCGGCTGGCATTCAATACAGCCAGGAATGTTACGCCTACATCAGCAAAAACAGCTTCCCAGATACTGGCCAGGCCGATAGTACCAAGCAAAATAAAAAAGGCTTTAACTGTTAATGCCATGCAGATATTTTGCCGAACAATTCGTCGTGTTCTTCTGGCGATTACCACCGCCTTTGCCAACTTGGAAGGAGCATTCTCCATCAGAACTACATCTGCGGCTTCAACCACCGCATCACTGCCCAATCCGCCCATTGCCACTCCAATATCGGCCCTGGTAATAACGGGTGCATCATTAATGCCATCACCGACAAAAACCAGTTTTTGTTTTTCCCGATGCTTTATCTCCTTTTCCAATTCTTCAACCATCTCAACCTTACCTTCAGGCAGTAATTCCGCAAAATACTCATCAATTCCTATTTCCTGACTGACCTTTTCTGCCACTGTTTTATCATCACCGGAAAGCATTACAGTTTTCCTAATCCCTAGCTGCTTTAAACGACTGATTGCCTCTTTTGCATCGGGTTTTAATTCATCAGATATAACTATATACCCGGCATAAACCCCATCAATGGCTACATAAACAATAGTTCCTGCAACATCACAATCTTCATGGATTATATTTTCCTTGTGCATCAGCCGGTCATTTCCCGCCAGAACCCAGTTCCCATTTACACAGGCGCTGATTCCGTGGGCAGCAATTTCACGGTAATCCTTAACCTGGTCATCTGTTATTTCTTTCCCGGTCTTCTCCTTATACGCAGCGAAGATTGATTGAGCAATGGGGTGATTGCTGTATATTTCCGCTCCGGCTGCTGCCGACAGGATTTCTTCCGGGGTAATGTGATTTTTGGATACGATCTGGGTTACCCGAAAAACCCCTTTGGTCAAGGTACCAGTCTTATCAAAGACAACCGTATCCAATTCCGCCAGGGCATCTATATAATTAGCTCCCTTAACCAGGATTCCGTTTTTCGAGGCAGCTCCAATTCCACCAAAATAGCCCAACGGGATAGAAACCATCAGCGCACAAGGACAGGAAATAACCAATAGTACCAGCGCCCGGTAAATCCATTCACTGAATGCTGCTCCCGGGACTAACAACGGCGGAATAATTGCAATCAATGCGGCTGCCCCGACAACGATAGGGGTGTAGAAGTTTGCAAATTTGGTTATAAACTGTTCAGTGGGAGCTTTTCTCTCACTGGCTTTTTCGACCAATTCCAAGATCCTGGCCACCGACGATTCTTTAAACGGTTTGGAGACCATGACCGTGAGAAGTCCCTGACCATTGATCATTCCTGATAAGATATTCCCGCCAATCTCAACCTTGCGCGGAACAGATTCTCCGGTTAAGGCTGAGGTGTCTACGAATGATGTCCCGTCAATAATCTGGCCATCCAAGGGAACTTTTTCACCAGGTTTAATTATTATTATCTGGCCTATCTCAATTTCTTCAGGTCTTACTTGACGTATTCCCCCATTTTCTTTGAGATTGGCATATTCCGGCTGAGTATTAAGCAAAGCGGTGATAGATTGCCGTGAGTGATCGACCGCCCGGTCCTGCAAGTATTCCCCAACCGCATAAAAAAGCATCACACCCACTGCCTCCGGCAATTGGTAGATCGCTATGGCCCCGCCGGTAGAAATAGTCATCAAGAAATTCTCATCGAATAACTCTCCGCCTACCGCTTTTCTAAAAGCGGCTAGAATAACCGGCCAACCAACAAGGAGATAAGCCGGAATTAAAACAGCATACTCAGCCCAAGAAAAAGGCGTATTATGCAGTGATTGGTTAAATATTAATCCAATGGCAAATAGTAAACCTGCTCCGATAATTATCCAAAGACTATTATGTTCTTCAGCTTCCTCTGCTGATGAAGAAGACTGTGACCTTTCAGCTTTTTGCAGTTTAACTTCCGGTTCTACCCGTTTAATGACGGCACAGGCTTCTTCGGCAAATATTTCCGGCAGTTCGACGCTCAATGTATTAAAGTTGATAGTTATATTCTCCAAACCATTTACTTTACGAAGTTCCCGCTCCAGTTTCGCGGCGCAGTTCGGGCAGTCCAGTCCTACCAAAGAATAACGCATATCCGTTCCTTCTTTCTTTCATGTTTAGTCTAATTAACAATTAATGATTCCACTGCTAGATGATTGGACTACTCGGATCAGATTTGTTATATTTCCCGCTACCAACGGCTTAGCCGTAGTATTCATGTATGTTCCTTCCCTCTGAATAAATTGCCTTCCTTCAGCTTCTATAATTCTTTCTAATCCCAGTCTTATTCCTCAGTAAGTCTTATTCGTTTATCTTGACACAAGGGGACACAAGGGGACGGTTCTTCTGTGTCAATATCTAAGCCTTTCTGACAATGTGGAATGGTAAGCCGGTTATCCTGCATATTTGCCGCAGGCTTAATCCATCATTTTTTATGCGACTTAATATTTTATTTCGTTTATCCTGGTCCATCGTCTGTAAAGCCGTTAACGGTTCACCATTCATTATTCTCTTGGTGATTTTATATGCTTCGCTCTCGCTGATTCGTTTGATCTCATTGCAATCCAGGCAGTGGTCTTCGTTACCCTCTTCTGTGAAATTTTGAAGTCCTTCAATTGCCTTTTTCTTCTCATTATGTATAATGCTTAAGATTTGACTGGTATCAGGAAATATGGCAATATTTCGATCCGCTTTATAATAAGCAGCGCAACTGCTCCATTCATATTCCTCTGGTTTGCTGGTGATGGATGCTTTGACGGGATTTTGGTGGATGTAGCGAATGACTGTCAGTAGGTATGCGTCGTCCTCTACGCATTCACTCTTAAAGCGATCTTGAAATACGTGCCCAATTCTTTCGTATTTCCAGTTGTACCAGTAGGCGTAACTTATATCCAATCGTTTCATAAACACTGATATATTACCGTAGTCTTCTCTTAACAATAAATGAATGTGATTGGTCATAAAGCAATACCCGAGTATGCTTACCCCGCTTTCCAGAGATATCTTTTTTGTAGTTTCCAGGTATCTCTGAAAATCTTCTTCTTCGTGAAAAATATCCTGCTGGCCGATTCCTCGTACCATAACATGGTAGATTCCTGTTTCACTCTTCTCTCTTGGCTCCCTGGACATTCCTTCCCGCCCCTTCTCCCTTTTCTCTGATTCTACCATGCATTTTCCCCTTGACACAAGAGTACCGTCCCCCTGTGTTCCCGTCCCCCTGTGTTCTAGAGTACCGTCCCCCTGTGTTCTGTGTTCTTTCTGCATTTATAATTTATAAGCCCGTCTTTCTTTTTATAGGCATGGCTATAAAAGAAAAACGGGCTCTTTTTTTTATATAGTCAATTTTTAAAAGGCTTACTCTTATAGTTCCAGCTTCTTCGGGTTACGATACTTGCCATAGCAAGAAAGAGTAGTAAAATATTTAATTTTTCCATAGCTGGTACCCGCTGAGTTGGTTGCGTAAGCTTTATAGTAGTAGGTTCTGGAGCAGGTAAGCCCTGTTAGAACATTGTTAAAGCTAAAGGGGGTGCTGCCGGGACTGGTTACACCAACTTCAAAACGGTTGGTTAAAGATGTCGGACTGGTCCCCCAATAAAAGCCGTAGCTGTCGACAGGCGATCCGCCGATGGCATTGATGACGCCGTTTAAAGCAGCGGAAGTCTTGGTTATACCGGTGGCATTATTGGTTGTCACAGTCGGTGGGATATTCTTGAGCGTAGTAAATCTTTTTATGGTAGTATTTGTGCTTTGACCACCGGTGTTGTGCGCATAGGCCTTAAAATAGTAGGTTTTGTTGGAATTAAGTCCTGTCAGAACATTGTTAAAGTTAAAAGGGGTGCTGCCGGGACTGGTTACACCAACTTCAAAACGGTTTGTTAAAGATGTCGGACTGGTCCCCCAGTCGAAACCGTAGCTGTCGACAGGCGATCCGCCGACGGCGGTGATAACCCCGTTTAAAGTGGCGGAGGTCTGGGTTATACCGGTGGCGGCATTGGTGGTCACGGCCGGTGGGTTATTCTTTAGCGTAGTGAAGTTTTTTACAGTGGTATTGGTACTTTGGCCGCCGGCATTGTGCGCATAGGCCTTAAAATAGTAGGTTTTGTTGGAATTAAGTCCTGTCAGAACATTGTTAAAGTTAAAAGGGGTGCTGCCGGGACTGGTTACACCAACTTCAAAACGGTTTGTTAAAGATGTCGGACTGGTCCCCCAGTCGAAACCGTAGCTGTCGACAGGAGACCCGCCGACGGCGGTGATGACCCCGTTTAAGGTGGCGGAGGTCTGGGTTATACCGGTGGCGGCATTGGTGGTCACGGCCGGGGGGTTATTCTTTAGCGTAGTGAAGTTTTTTACAGTGGTATTGGTACTTTGGCCGCCGGTGTTGTGCGCATAAGCCTTAAAATAGTATGTTTTGTCAGAAGCAAGTCCTGTCAGAACATTGTTAAAGCTAAAGGGTGTGCTGCCGGGACTGGTTGAGCCAACTTCTATATGGTTGGTTAATGAAAACGGACTTATCCCCCAGTCAAAACCGTAGCTGTCGACAGGCGATCCGCCGACGGCGGTGATAACCCCGTTTAAAGTGGCGGAGGTCTGGGTTATACCGGTGGCGGCATTGGTTGTCACGGTCGGAACAGTAGGAACAGCAGTAGATTCAGTAAATGCTTTTATGCAAAAATTAGTTTTTCCAATAGCTGATGTCAAGTCTGTCCAGGAATATCCATTTATACTGTAAAAACTCTGTCCGGAACTGGCTGTAGCCGTACTGCTATAGCCGGAATAAGGCTTTTCAATTGCGTGTTGGTATGGGTAGCCGTTAAGATTTGTTAGTTTGATTACTATTGAAAACTTTTCGCCATTTGAAATTAAAACAGGAGAATTTAATTCTACTGTATGATAACCCGCAACATTTATCGATCCGGTTTTTGTTCCAGCTAATATTCCAGTTGTAGGAGCAGATGCAACGTTCTTATAAACACTTGCTTCATAATTCACGTTGCTATCCAGCGTATAAAAACTTACTGCTTTAATTTGCCCTTGCGCTCTCGCGGTGAAGACGTTTGCTCCCCATAAGTATGGAGTATAGCTGGCGCCTATCAGTTCCGAGCAGCCAAGGGGATCGTATTGATATATATCATCATAATTCGTAGTTGATTCCGCACTATAGAATCCCGCATTCTCATAACCACAGTTGCTGTCTTCATAGGAGATGTAAAAATAACCTCCGTCTCCCCAGCCTGGTCCCCAACTATTTTTCAGAATAAATGCGCCATTGGCGGACGGTGTATAAGGCGCAAAATTCCCCAGCGGGTAATTGTCATCCCAGCCAACTATTGCTACTTCATGGTTGGAATAATAGCCTTCGTAAGGGAAATAGTATGCGTTGTTTGCATAGTTAAAACAAGAATCGTCATAGTAAAAACTTGTAGCCAATGCGCCATGATTCATGATCGCATCTTTTATTTCAGCAATAGTGTAAGGAAATATAACTTCCTGGACATGTTTTTGGGCTGAGACCCCGTTTGGAGACAAACAACTGCTATAGTCATAGGGATCGTCTGCTTCCAGGACAGGTCCACTCCACCTCGACAGGTAAGCTATAGACATCCAATCATTACCGCCATCACAGCAGCCTGGATCAAATCCATTCGTGTTCTTCAGGTTGTTTTCTGAAAAATCCCATGTTTCCGAGGGAAGAAGCGCTGATTCAAGTGAAGCGTATGCGCCGAATGTCCAACAGCTCCCGCATTGGCCCTGGTCTCTCACATCTGTAACTTTCCCCGTGTCGCGCAGGTCATATCTTGCTGGATATGCTGCTAATGCTTTGCTGCTTTTTAGAGTGCTGGCCCTTTTCTCAACCTTATATAGGAAAGGAGAAGGGATACGGCCAAGAGGGTACACCTTTTCTGTAACAGTTTTTATTTTTCTGGAATTATCATTATTTACATACTGAGCAAAAGCAGGATTAGTTGGCGCAATAGAAAGTTCTTGTTCATCTTGAGCAAAACCGGACGCCGGTAAAAAAAGCAATAAAAAAGACAGTATAAAAAACTTAAGAGTGATAAACGCAATTACTTTTGTAAAACTGGCTCTATTCCTGGTATAGTTCAAACCGATCATTTCCTTTCTTGTCTATATTTCTTTTCTTGTTTTAAAGCGCTTGTTTTATTTTTTTATTTCCCACATCCTTCCATATTCTTTAACCACACTATTTGCTGCGGTTCAATTCCAACCTGCAAAGAAGTGAATTACAAAGAAGTGAATTAAAAACTTCTTTTTTCCTTGTGCAGTTTCATAAAATTTTTTATTACATTTATTCAACTGACTATTTTATTAATTTTTAGAACTTTTATGTTGATTTCGACTCATAAATCTTCTTTTTTATTATTCTTTGTCTAGAATAATTTTCCTGCAGAACATCATTAGTTCCATAAACACAAAAATTGATGCGCAAACACATGAACTTGAAAAAGCTATACCAGTTGTATCAAAATTGACTTGGAGAACAATTCTATTCGCCAGCGTTTTCTATAAACTGCCATACTTCTGCCACACGTTTTAAGGTTGCCGGGCAGAGGGGCGTCACGACAAGCGGCGCTTTAGGACAGGGCAAATCATATATATTTATCGGTCAGCTTTTGAGAATCTTAAGAGGTTTTAAACATTTTTTTGAAATTTTTATACAGGCTCTTATTTTCAAATATACAAGAAATATACATTATTATTTTTTACTTGCAATAAAGGAAAAAAGTTAATAAAATAATAGCGCTTGACCGACCGTTCGTTCAATTAAGAAACCATTAAAATACATTTCTTATTTATTTCTGGAAGTGATTATTATAAATAAAAGAAGCAAAGAAAATTATCCGGCTGCAGTGAAGAGATAATAAACAAACGTTGGTATTCTTGCAGGATATTCATCTGCTGGTTGGTTAGCTTAGAATAAGAAGTGGTTTTTCAGGGGAAGGGGAGGATAAAAAGAATAATGAAAATAAGCCGGAAAATAATTTTAATACCAATAATTATAATAGTTTTGGCAGCCGGAGCATTTTGGGCTTTTAAAATGGTGACAGCCAAGAAGACACCTGCGCCGGCATCTGCGGGCAACAAGGTCTATGTCGAGGCGCAGCAGGCAAAGACTGTTAAAAATGCTTCCGTTTTATCGTTTAAAGCTACTCTGGAACCTGAGGAAGAGGGAATTGTCAGCAGCAAAATAAGCGGAAAAGTCGTCCAGATCCTGTTTGATAACGGCAGAAAAGTGACGCAGGGCGCACCTATGGTTATGCTAGACGATCAGGATCTTGCAAACCAGTTGAAGTCCGCTCAAACCAATTTACAGAAACTGGAGCTTAACCTGGATTTATCCCAACGCAACTATGACAGGATTAAGCAGCTTTATGACAACAGCGCTGTATCCAAATCCGATTTTGAAAACGCGGAAGCAGCCCTGAAGACGGCCAAGGTTGATTTGGAATCGGCCAGGATTAATATTGAAATTCTTCAGGACACTCTGGAAGACACTGTCGTCAGATCCCCTATAAGCGGCGCAGTGGATGAAAAAGAAGTCGTCCTCGGCCAGTTTGTTTCTCCCAGTAATGTTCTGGCCAAGGTTAAGAACACTGCCTCGCTGTACGCCGTAATCCAAGTAAAACAAAGTGACCTGGACAAAGTAAAAGCAGGATCAAAAGCCACCGTGAAGCTTTCCAGGGAGGATACCAAAGGATATCAAGGCGTCGTCAAAACAATTGATATCGCGGCAGATGTCTCGGCGCGGGTATTTGACTGCAAGGTCCAGGTTGGTAATGAAGCAGGAAAGCTTCATCCCGGTGAATTTGCTTATGTTGAAATACCGGTTGACGAGACTGTGGAAAAAGTCGTCATCCCGATGAAAGCGCTGACCGGCGCCGAAGGCAATTACTCTGTATTCACCATTGAAAATAGTGTCGCCCGCAAACACGCCGTAACAATCGGAGAGACTCAAAATAATCTGGCCGAGGTCATCTCCGGATTGAAAGCAGGCGAAAAAGTAATTGTCACCAATCTTAACATGCTGCAGGACGGGGATGAGGTTTCTGTAAGCGGACAGGGGGAATAAAGAGATGAGCCTGACCGATGTCAGCTTAAAACGCCCTGTTTTTGCCTTCGTTGTAATTATCGCACTTGTCGCCCTGGGCATAGTCGGACTTCTTGGGCTATCCATCAACGATATGCCCGAAGTTGATATACCTTATATGGGTGTAAGCGTTTCCCTGCCGGGCGCCTCTCCGGATCAGGTCGAGTCCAAGATAACCAAAAAAGTCGAAGAAACAATCGGGCAAATATCCGGAGTCAAGCACATAACAAGCACCGTCAGTGAAGGGTACTCTTTTACTTTTATTGAATTTACCCTGGAAAAACCGCAGGAAGAGGCCTCGCAGGATGTCCGCACAAAGCTGGACGCCATCCGCGGCACGCTTCCCCAGGATATTGACGAGCCGGTTATTACAAAATTCGATATAGACGCGAGGCCGATTTTATCTCTGGTAGTCACGGGAAAACAGCAAAACAATGATTTATCCGAGCTGGTGGATGACACAATCACCAAAAGACTGAATACAGTCAGCGGGGTTGGGTCAATAGATGTCTACGGAGACAAAAAACGTGAAATTCAAATCAGGCTGGACAAGGAAAAACTGGCCGCTCTGAACCTCACCACAGCGGAAGTGTTGAGCGGCTTAAGAAAGGATAACCTTGACATTCCCAGCGGGAAAGTTTCGGACGGCTCCAGGGAAATCACCTTAAGAACCTACAGCTCAATCAAGAACGTTAACGACTTCAATGATATCCTGCTGGCAACCCGCAACGGCTCAGAGATCCGTGTGCGGGATGTGGCGGAAGTTGTCGACGGCTTTAAGGATCAAACAAGTTTATCCTATTACGAAGGCAAAGAATGTATCGGAATAGACATCGTCAAGCAGTCCGGCGCCAACACCGTAGCCGTATCCGACAACCTCAAAAAAGAATTAGCAAGTATTGAAAGCGCTCTGCCTGCCGGGGTAAAAATTCACATTGTCAACGACAATTCCAAGGACATCCGCGAATCGGTCAGGAATGTTGAAAAGACCATGATTGAGGGATGCATTCTGGCAGTCATAATAGTATTCCTGTTTTTACGGAGATTGGGAAGCACAGCGATCAGCGCAATCTCCCTGCCGACTTCGATTATTACTACCTTCGCCATCCTCAAGTTCATGAATTTTACCTTGAATTTTATAACTCTGGGGGCCCTTTCGCTGGCTGTCGGGCTCTTGATCGATGATTCCATAGTCGTCATCGAAAATATCGTCCGGCACATCCGCATGGGGAAAACCCCGTTGCAGGCAGCAAAGGAAGCCACCAGCGAGATCGGCCTGGCGGTAATGTCCACCACTTTTAGCGTTGTGGCCATTTTCCTGCCGATAGCTATGACGAGCGGATTAATCGGAAGATTCCTTGTCGAATTCGGTCTTACGGTTATCTTCAGTGTACTGGTTTCCCTGTTTGTTTCTTTTACCCTGGCGCCGCTGTTGTCTTCCAGGTATTTGGAGGCGGAAGAAAGCGGCGTTAAGGGGCCTGTAGGAAGGTTTTTGGCCTGGTTTAACCGTTTGTTCGACCTTTTAGCCGGTTATTATCAGAGATTGCTGAGTAAAGTCTTAAACCGCCGCGCTATAACCCTTGCCGTTGTGTCGGTTTTGTTTCTCCTGAGCCTGGCTCTGATTCCGCAAATGGGGACAGGTTTTTCGCCCAACGAGGACAGGGGGTGGATTAATATCAGCGCCGGTCTGGATTCAGGACTGGCTCTTGATGAGGCTGATAAAAAAGCCAGGATTTTTGAAAAGATAGTCCGGAAAAACCCCGAAGTCCGTTATATATATACAACTGTGCAGCCGGACAGTATCAGCCTTGGCATAAAGCTTACGGATAAAGAAGACAGAAAAGAAAGCGCAGATGAAATCGGCGTAAAAATGCGGGAGGAATTAAGAAAGGTTCCCGGGATTGACTTATCGGTAGTGACCTCTCCTTCTGTATCTTTATCCTCGGGCAAGATGATTTCGTATCACATCAAAGGTGATGATTTCAATCAACTCCTGGAATACAGCCAGAAGGCCAAGCAAATCATGAACCATGTTCCCGGCGCAGTAGATGTGGGCCTGAGCTGCAAAGCAGGAAAACCTGAAGAAAGGCTGGATGTTGACCGTGATGTGGCTGCCGATCTGGGAGTTAGTCCCGCGGCGGTAAGCGATACGTTGAACACTTTATACAATGGGGTCGTAGCGGGGCAGTACGAAACTGAAGAAGACCGTTATGATGTCCGTGTCCGGTTAAAAGATGAACAGCGTAAAAACCTGGACAGCCTCGACGGAATATATATACCCAGTTCAAACCCAGGCAGCGGCGGGCTGATGATGATCCCACTTGAACAGGTAACCAGGAAGGTCTTTACAACATCTTCCTCCACTATAAACAGGTATGACAAGTCCAGGGAAATACAGCTTCAGGCAAATTATACCGGTATATCTATGGGAACATTCAGCAATCTTTTTATGAAAAAATTAAACAGTGAACTGAAAACGCCCAAAGGCATCAGCATCGGCGCCGGCGAGGACCAGGCAATGATGATGGAAAGCGCTCTAAGCATGTTACAGGCAATGCTTTTGGGAATACTTTTCATGTTCTTAATTCTGTCCGCGCAGTTTGAAAGCTTCCTCGATCCGCTGGTCATTATGTTCGCCCTGCCTCTTGCCATAATCGGAGCCGTGCTGGCCCTGTTTGTAACCGGCAGCGACCTTACCGTCGTCGGCGGAATAGGCATCATCATGCTTTTAGGGTTGGTATCAAAAAACGCCATCCTGCTGGTGGATTTTATCAAACAGCAGCGCAGCGCCGGTGTGGAACGCAAGGGGGCCATTCTGAATGCCGGCCTGATCCGCCTGCGGCCGATCCTGATGACTACTTTAGCTATGATTTTCGGCATGCTCCCCTCGGCTCTGGCTATGGGAACCGGCTCGGAGATGCGCCAGCCTATGGCTTTCGCTATTATAGGAGGGCTGATCTCATCCACACTTTTAACCCTTCTGATAGTCCCTATAATATACACTGTGGTGGATGACCTGAGAAATTCTGCAAGCAAGAAAAAGAAGCTAAAAGTAGTGGCGAAGGCGGCGGACTGAAGTCACTGAGGCTATTGAAAGAAGATTTTGTTAAAAAGAAAAGGCCAACCTGATCAACCTGATCATGCATGGAATATGTATTTCACGGGAACAGCTTCTGTAATACTAATACAGAAAGGAAAAACAGCATGTTCCAGACCGTTCTTACACCGGCGGCAGGCAAAAGATTAATTGCCAAAGCAATTGCCGTCCACCCTGCGGTGCAAACCGCTCTGCGTTCGGGAACCATCGTAATAATCGCAGGTACAACAAACGGCTATGCTGCCGAGGAAATACTAAACCTGTCCGGCCAGGCGGCAGGATTTAACAGGCGGCGCTTTTTTCGCGGCCTTACACTCCCGCCCGGCATACCTGTAACTGAAACGGGAAGACTTCCGGATGAAACAGGATTCCCCGGCGATGTAGTAATTATGAAGGGTAAATGGCAGCAAAGGAAAACTATTTTTGATATAGTTGACGACATGAAGGAAGGCGACGTTATTTTAAAGGGAGCAAATTCTCTCGACCTGCGGCAAAAACGGGCTGCCATTCTCATCGGTCATCCCAGTGGCGGCACAACAACAGCCGCCCTGCAGTCTGTTATCGGAAGACGCGTACGCCTGCTGCTGCCTGTCGGATTAGAAAAGCGCATCTCAGGCAATCTTGATCAACTGGCAGTAAAGATCAATGCTCCCGGGACCCATGGGCCGCGTCTTCTTCCGGTCCCGGGAGAGGTTATCACCGAAATTGAAGCAATCTCAATTCTCTCCGGGGCAATCGCCGAACTTGTCGCGGGAGGCGGCGTCTCTGGCGCAGAAGGCTCGGTATGGCTTGCTGTCACCGGAGAGACAGAGAAGGAAAAGCTGGCGGAAGAGCTTATCACATCCTTGGCCAACGAACCTGCTTTTACTCTATAAGCAAATACCGGCTGAGTATGTCAACAACCCCGTCCCCGTGGCACGCACCGCGGTACGCGGACTTTCTTCAGCAGGAGAACACGATGAAAAAGAAATTAACCATTATCCGTAAAGGGAGAACACGAGCCCTGTTCAATACAGGTACTCGTCCCCATAAATCGATTAAAGACTACACCCGAAAAGTTAAGCATAAGCGGAATATTTCGGAAAATGAAGAGTAAGCAATGAAAAGGATGATAAAGATATGAAACCGGTCAGCTTGAAAGAAATCGCCGATCAACTAGATTGTTTAACACAAGGGTGTGTATGTTACCTGAACAAAAAGACAGGTGAAATTGCTGAAATTCTCACGGAATACATGGCTATAGCCGAGGATTCAGAAGAAGATGATGATTTTAGTAAATATCTGGGCTGGGAGCAAGACGCTATTCGCGAAGCATTAACAGTGCTGGATAATTGGGATGATTATATAGAACTGCCTGATGAGGATGAAGTGAACGATTACAGGATTATGGAGGACTTTTGTTATTCGCAGGAAAATGAAAAACTTAAAAATTAATTGTGCTCTGCGATAAAAGGCAGAGGAGCATTTCGCCGTTTCAAAGATCTTACTATTCGGTATGGACTCGAAAAAGACTGGTATGCTTACAAATATGAAGCATTGTGCGAAATCGCCCGTGAATGGTGCGAATTCAATGGAATAGAATATAAGTAAATGTTTGGCTGGATTGTTATTCTAATTCTTATTCCTTTATTATGTGCTTTGCAAGTCTTTCATCTATCTCATCATGCCTTGGAACAGGCTGTTTTTAACAGTCTTGGGATTAATATAAAATCATGACGGCTCCCAATGGGTTGTGTGTGCCAACAACTCCGTCCCCGCGTCAGTTAAACCCAGCATCCCGTCTCGGTAAATTTCTCTTGACAGGCTTTTAAAAACGAGTTACTATACATATGGTTTTTTTGGTCTTTTGGGGGATTATTAACGGGAGTGAGATAATTGACTTTAACTCAGAGAAGAAAAGAATTTTTATCCAAAATTATAAAAATACACGAAGCTACCGGTTCGCCCGTACACTATATCACTGTGTCCGAAGCGTTGGGAGTCAGCAAATGGACAGCGTACGATATCTTAAAGGAATTAGAGAAAGAAGATTATTTGCGCAGTGAGTACAACGTGAGTCATGAAGAAAAAAACCCGGGACGTTCAACTATCGCTTTTCTTCCAACATCAAAAGCAAGAGAAGTATTCCTAAAGGAAAAGGAAGGAATTGATTATATGGAAGAATGGCAAGCTGCAAGAGAAAAACTTCTTGGCATATTTGAAGATATTAAAGAGCGCGGCTCAAAAAAAATTATTGATGACCTTCTGAAAGAGATGCCGGCCATTGAGGCGCCGATAATAATCAGCGCCTATACAATAGCCGTGTTAACTATCCACATTCAAAATCTGGGCGCCAAGTCCATAAAGATAATGAGAAATCTTTTCCAATTAGCTCCGAAACCTGATTTGATTCTAAGTTTGTTCGCCGGCACGGCACTGGGAGCAACGGTCAAAAATATGCATGACGTCATAAATGACAGGCTGGCTGACGAAGTCGGCCAGTTCCAAAAATACATTTCGGAATTCAGCGCCAAAGAGAATAAGTTACTGGTAAAATTTTTAAGTGATGCTTTAGAAAGGACAACATAAAATTTTTTTGGGCATTATTTTGGCCTTTTGGGTTATTTGTGTTATATGGGTAATCTTTCAAAGATATCTTGTCGTACACTTATCAAATTCACCTTAGGAGGTGATCTTGCATCCCTCTAGCAATCATAACCATGGAAGGTAAAATATACTAATCGGGAGGTTTAATAGGTATGTATAGGGAAAAAGCCAATCTTGATTTCGCTAAAAACTTTGTAAAGGAACAGGTCCTTCGCCAGGCCATTGGCTACCTTGAAAGAGACCCGGAAGTAAACTTACCGAAAATTATCGGGCTGACAAAGCTGCTCCCCATCAAGAAGAAACACAAGGAACAAGCAGAGCAGATAGCCCTAGCCTACCAACAGAATCCATCCGTCCGGTTTTTTACCAACCGGTTGTTCACCACGACACATCCCAACATCAAACAACGCCTGCTTTATAACTGGTTCATCAACGCCATGATTTTCGGCATTCCAAAACAGGAGCAGATGTCGCAAAAACATGGAGTACATATACCAAACCTCTTCCTGATCGACCCGACCAGCGCCTGCAACCTTGCCTGCGATGGCTGCTGGGCCGGCAAATACTCGAAAAAGGATTCGCTTAGTTTTGAAAGGATGGACCGGCTCTTTTCCGAGGCTAAGGAACTGGGTATATACTGGACAGCTATGTCTGGCGGGGAGCCGTTCGTTTACCCTCGCCTGTTCGAACTGGTTAACAAGCACAACGACATGTCGTTTATGGCTTATACCAACGGTACGTTAATTGATAAGGAGACGGCCGACAAAATCATAGAGGCGGGGAATCTATCACCGGCTATCAGCCTGGAGGGCTGGCAGGAACGCACAGACGGCCGCCGTGGCCCCGGCGTATTTGGTAAAGCAATAAAGGCCATGGACCTGTTAAAGGAAAGAGGGGCCATATTCGGGGTGTCAATTACCGTCACACGGGATAACGTAATGGAAGTGACCAGTGATGACTTCATCGACTTCCTGGTCGATAAAGGAGTCTCTTACGGATGGCTATTTCATTATATCCCTATAGGGCGTGATCCCAACCCGGACATGATGGTGACGCCGGAACAACGGGCTTACCTGGCTGAGCGTATCCCTTACATACGCGCCAATAAGCCGATCATGCTGGGCGATTTCTGGAACGACGGAGAAATGACCGGCGGCTGTATCGCCGGTGGTCGGCGGTATTTTCACATCAACGCCGCCGGAGACGTAGAGCCTTGCGGCTTCGTCCACTTCGCCGTAGACAACATTAGAGACAAGAACCTGCTGGAAGTCCTGCATTCACCCTTATTCGCCTCATTCCAGAAGCATCAGCCCCTCTGCGAAAACCATCTGCGGCCCTGTCCGATCATCGACAATCCGGATGCGCTGCGGGTAATTGTGACCGAATCGGGAGCCCGCCCTACCCACCCGGGAGCAGAAACGATCCTGGACGGCCCCACGGCCGTATCTCTGGACCAAAAGGCGGAACGCTGGGGTGTCGTTGCTGACGGCATCTGGAAAGAGCGTCAGAATAAATACCTGGCAAAAAGTGGTTGACAGCAAAGCGCTTGATCTGACCGCCTTACTATTACTTTAAAGGTTACAACTTGTATTTGAGGTGAAACTAATGGATACCGTTAAAAAGATGTGGCAATCACTAAAAGATTTCTTTTCACGCAAGAAAAATAAATAATGGGGACAAATGAGGTAAAGGGACGGGTTCCTTGATTTAGTAAAAAGCAAATCAAGAGTACCTGTCCCTGCAATTTCCGAATTCCCGTGCTATGGATCGTTTATCAAACATTTAGCCATGTGACATTTGTTTATAGTGTGCCAACAACCCCGTCCCCGCATTAGCTTTTGCCCGCATCAGCTTCTTGACTTATTCGAGTCTCTTTCTGGCTGAAAAAACAGATTATTATTTTAGTAAATTTTGAGGTATCTCAATCAGCATTGATTTATCAGTCTCAACTTCATTTACTCTCTGATTGTAAGTTTCCAATAAACGCAGAAATCCTTCCTTCATCCTATCCTTTTTAAAAATGGATATTTCCTCGATATTTTGTCCAACAAATGATTCAATCGACTCGACAACAATTTTTCCTGCAACAACAGCCTCAGTGTTTTGTTTAGCGCCTATTAAACAACGATCAGGAACAAGCAGATAAACTCTTAAACCTGCTTCAATATTACTTTTGCATTTTACATAAATTGCCGGCATTGGGGCAACGGTTATGTGGAAAACCGTATCTCCGATTTCGTAATCCCCCCGGCGGCCAAGCTGATCGTCCGCAGTGCTGTAGGAGTTGTTTCCAATTTGTAAATTTGGAAATCTTAATCCGAGCTTCGCTCCTACAAGATATTGGGCCACAGGACCTTCTTTGCCTTGTTCTTGAGCTAAGGCAAGAAGATTATGAATAGATTGCCATGTGCTACTGGATGGCTCATAAATAACTTTTAAGCGCTGCCTGTTCTGATATTCACGTACTTTATCAACTAAAAACGACTGAAGTATATCAAGAATTTTATTTCTTTCTTCCGTCGTTTTGGTTTCCAGGCGCATCGTAGCAATAAAACTCAACATTTTACCAATATCTCCCGGTCCTCCGCGGTTGGTACGCCCCCCTTCTTTTATAAAGGGCCTCATTTCTCCGTGATTAGCCAATATGCGCGCAACCGCCGTTCCGCTAACTCCTTTTATTTGCGACTGTCCCGCCGCTCTGTGCGAATCCAAGTTAAGGTTAAAATCACTCTTTAATCTTTCAAGAACTATAAGAGCGGCGCTAATTGTTCCCCTGGCCGGTCCACCACTCGGTCTATGTATTGGCAATTCACTGTACCATTTTTGAAATGCTATAATGAACTTTTCATTTGATTTCACTTGCTAACCTCTTTTCGAATTGGATAAAGTGGACGCCCCCTAATCAACTCGCTTACTAAAGGGTTTAAGTAATATTTTGCAATCCATTCTATAACCGGCACACATACAGCGTCTCCAAATCCGAAGAGGGCCTGGTTAACGGGAACCGTTATTCTATAATCATCCGCGCCCATAAGCCTGGCACATTCACGGGGAGTAAGCAATCTTGCAAAGTATTTGCCCTTTCCGGCAACGAATAAAATCTGTCTTGCGCTGCCGCCGCGCGGGGTTCGCAAACACCCGGCCAGACCATCCGTTCTTAGCTCCGCCATTGATTTGCCATGCCGGACACGGCGAAAAACTGTTCCATAAGAATACTCTTCTCCCGCTATCATTTCCTCCGCTTTTTTCCTGTGCCGAAGGTTCATTTGATTTAAAAGATATTCGTTCCTCTTTTTGCTCCACCACTCCGATGAAGTTTCGGGTATTTCCTCAAGAATAGATTCTATGGTTGATTCATTTACAGGTTGTGGCGGCAAATTACGTATGTTCCACTTTATTTCAGGATGCATAAAAATAAAATCCGCTAATGCTTTCGGCCTGACATCACTTTCGTAAAACCGAAGAGTTTCCCGAACTTCCCATATGCTGGATTCTTTTAATGTTCCGATCACAAAAAGACGTTGTCTGCTTTGGGGCACAAAACGGGCGGCGTCCAGAATAAATGCGTCGACTTCGTAATTGAGTCGGTTTAACGCAAGCAAAGCTTCTTTGAAGTCTTCACCTTTGCGGGAATTTAAAAAACCAACGACATTTTCAAGCAAAACTATAGGAGGTCTGCGCGCGCCCATCTCCTCAATGACGCGGATAAAACCCCAAAAAGCCGAAGATTGCTTACCAGATAATCCGTTTCGCGCTCCAGCGACAGATAGATCATTACATGGAAAAGAAGCCGTCGCCAATGTAACTGTAGGAACAGATTCTTCAGGAATTTGATGTATATCACCCAATGTAAAAGATTGACATTCGTTGAATTGCGATCTGTATATTTCATGTTTTTGAGGATCAATGTCATTGGCGTAAGAAACATTCCAGCCTTGACGTTCTAAACCCATTCTCATAAGACCTATTCCCGCAAAAAATTCGGCAAAAGTCTTTTGCGGAACAAGCGAAAGTTTAGTCGGCTCAACCTCTTTTTTTACAACTTCCAAAGTCAGTTCAATACATTTCTCCAAATTCTTTTGAACCTCGCTTTCCCAGAATCGAAGAACAGTCCAGCCCTTTGACAACAGAGAAGTCGTTGCGGCGCAGTCCCTTTTCATATTGCCGCGGATTTTCCTTAACCAGTATTCCTTCGAGCTTGTCCCCTGAAATTGTTCTTCCAAGGCTGATAATTTTCGTTTTTGCCATTGTCCACCGTGCCAAAAATCTCCATCTATAAAAATTGCCAGACGTTTTGAAGATAAAACAACATCAGGTTTTCCGGGCAGGTTTACCGGACACACTCTATACCTAAACCCTCTGTTCCAAAGAGACTTACGAAACATTACTTCGAGTTTTGTATCACTCGACCGTACTTTTCGCATTATTGCGGATATATCTCTGTTGGCTTTTATTCCATCGGGATTTGCCACGATTGATGCCTTTCCAGTCAAGAAGCTGTTGATCCTTTAATAAATTATCTTATTTTTACCATTCCCATGTCAATAAAAATTCGAGCTGTGTAGAATTCCACAACTCGAAACAACTATTATATCCCAGCTATGTTATTATATGGTTATTATTTGCCTTATGCCTCTTACTCCACAGTCACGCTCTTGGCAAGGTTTCTGGGTTTATCAACGTCGCAGCCTCTAGCCAGCGATACGTAATAGGCCAGCAGCTGGAGGGGGATGACAGACAGAATAGGCGTCAGCAGGGGATGTGTCTCCGGAATGTAGAACACCTGGCTGGCTTCTTTCTCCACCTCGTCCAGTCCTTCCATGGCTAAAGCGAAGACGTCGGCCTCGCGAGCCTTTACTTCTTTAATGTTGCTAAAGGTCTTCTCAAATAGAAACGGCTGTGTTGCCACGGTCACTACCGGGACGTCTTTCTCAATCAGGGCAAGGGTCCCGTGTTTGAGCTCGCCTGCGGCATAGGCCTCGGCGTGAATATAGGAGATTTCCTTCAGCTTCAGGGAACCTTCGCAGGCCACACCGTAATCCAGTCCCCGGCCGATGAAAAAGATGCTCTTGCTTTGCTGGTACCCGAGGCCGATTTTCTTGATCGCCGCGCTCCTGTCCAGAATCTGCTGGACCTTTCCGCTCAGAGAAAGGAGTTCCCCGATAAGCTGACGGCTTTCCTCTTCCGGGATGGTCTCCCGGACATTGGCCATGTACAAGGCCAGCAGGTACAGGCTCATCATCTGGGCGGTATAAGCTTTTGTCGACGCTACCGCAATTTCCGGACCCGCCCAGGTATACAGGACATGGTCAGCCTCGCGGGCTATTGAACTGCCCACAACGTTTGTGATCGCGATCACCGGCATACCCCTCTTCTTGCTGTCGCGCAGGGCTGCCAGCGAATCCGCCGTCTCGCCTGACTGACTGATGATAACAACCAGGCTGTCGGGTTCAATCACCAGGTTGCGGTAGCGAAACTCCGAGGCGATGTCAATTTCTACGGGAATGCGGGCCAGGCTCTCGATGGCGTATTTTCCGACCAGTCCTGCGTGGTATGCCGTGCCGCAGGCGGTGATGAATATTTTTTTAACCTTTTTTATTACATCCGCATCCAGGGAAAGTTCCTGCAGGTTCACCCTGGCGCCGTCTTCGGAGATGCGTCCGCTCAGGGTATTTTTCAAAGATGTAGGCTGCTCGTGAATTTCCTTGAGCATGAAGTGGTCGTAGCCGCCCTTTTCGGCCTGTTCGGCCTCCCAGTTGATCGTATGAACTGTTTTGGAAACACCCTGCCCCATTTCGTTGAAGACTTCAACCCTGTTGGATGTGAGCAAGGAAATTTCCCCGTCGTCAAGATAATGGACATTGCGTGTGTAATGCAGGAAAGCCGGCACGTCGGACGCAAAAAAGTTTTCCTTGTCGCCAACGCCGATTACCAGGGGACTATCCTTCCGGACAGCGACAAGGTTTTCCGGTTCATGGGTTGAGAGAACTACCATTGCATAGGAACCCCTGATCTTTTCGGTCATCATGCTAATGGCAGGTATGAGATCACCCTTGTAAAAATGTTCCATCATATGAGGCAGGACTTCGGTATCCGTTTCCGATTTAAAGACATGCCCTTCGCTGATCAGCCACTTCTTTAATTCAAGATAATTTTCAATGATTCCGTTATGGACAACCACAAAAAGGCCGCCGCAGTCGCTGTGCGGGTGGGCGTTGTGATCGGTAGGCCGGCCGTGGGTGGCCCACCGCGTATGCCCGATTCCCGTCGTGCTTGAAAAACCGTTGCCGCTTAACCGCTCCTGAAGTCCGGCCAGTCTGCCCGCTTGTTTAAAAACCTTAATCTCCCCGTCTTCCAGCAGGGCAATACCTGCGGAATCGTAGCCCCTGTATTCCAGCCTGGCCAGTCCGTTTAACAAAACAGGCATAGCCTGCTTATTTCCCATATAACCGATAATACCGCACATTTTTATTAGTCCTCCTTTTATAAATAAAAAGCCACGGCAGATTGAAGCCATGGCAGTAAAAGGCTTATGCCCGCGGTCACCCGGCGTTTTTGTCCCGGCGGTTGCCCGCCGGATTTGTGCCGCCTTTAACGGTTGTGACTTACCGGGGAGCATCCGCCGAAAACTTCGATTAGCTCCCCCCTCGTCAACCAGTCTATCCCTTAAACTGGTCCAGGCGCTTGCATGTTGTCAAACGGTTTAAAAAATCACCTCCTGGATTAATAGACCAGCTTTCTGATCACGCCGGTCAATTCATCAACAATTACGTTCAGTTCCTCAAGGTCCCTTCCCTCCGCCATAACCCGGACAAGCTGTTCGGTGCCCGACGGCCTGACCAGGATCCGCCCCTGCCCGTTAAGCCTGCGCTCACAGCTGCAGACAGCTTCTTTGAGCTGATCGCTGCTCATAACGGATTGCTTGTCGGAAACGGCTACGTTTTTCAAAAGCTGGGGATAGCGGAACATCTGCGCAGCCAGTTCGCCAAGCGAAAGTCCTTTGCGCTTGATCACCGAAAGCAGCTTCAGAGCTGTTAACGCTCCGTCACCGGTAGTCTGGTCCTCCAAAAAGATGATATGCCCGCTCTGCTCGCCGCCAAAAATGGCGCCCCTGCGGAGCAGTTCTTCGAGCACCCAGCGGTCCCCGACCTGGGTTTCGGTAATCTCAATGCCGGCTTTATCCATGGCGCGATGCAGGCCGAGATTGCTCATCACGGTTACGACAACAGTGTTTTTGGACAGCCGGCCCCTTTCTTTCAAGTCCTGCGCGCAAATAACCATGATCTGGTCCCCGTCAACCAGGTTTCCATTTTCATCGACCGCAATCAGGCGATCGGCATCCCCGTCAAAAGCAAGGCCTACGTGCGCACGTTTGGAAAGTACGGCGCCGCAGAGTTTCTCCGGATGGGTTGATCCGCAGGAGTCGTTGATATTCACTCCGTTGGGGGTGTGAAACATCGGCACAACCTGCGCCCCTAACTCTGCCAATAGCTTGGGCACTACAGAACTTGCCGCCCCGTTGGCGCAGTCGACAGCAATTGTCAATCCTGAAAGGTCGACCGGTTCAACACTCTTAAGATACTGAACATAACGGTCACAGGCGTCAGTCATCTCCTGACAGGCGCCAACCTGTTCCCCCACCGGGTAAGGTATCTCCTCCGGATGGACAACCAGCCTTTCGACATCTTCTTCTTCCGCGTCGTTGAGTTTAAAACCGTCCGGGCCGAAAAACTTAATCCCGTTATCCATCACCTGATTATGCGACGCTGAAATTACAGCCCCGCCGCAAGAGCCTGTAAGACGGGTCAGGCAGGCAATGGCTGGCGTGGGCAGGATACCTGCTTTCAGCACGTTTACACCCGCCGAACACATTCCGGCAATCAGGGCAGATTCCAGCATATCACCGGAAATACGGGTGTCACGGCCAATAACCAGAGGAGCGCCGGGGGTTTTTAATGACAGAAAATGAGCGCCTGCCCTGCCCAGGCTCAAGGCTAACTCGGGAGTTAACTCCCGGTTGGCGATTCCTCTTACTCCATCAGTGCCGAACATTACCCCATGACCGGTATGCACCTCCATAAATTAACTAATTATATATCATTGTCTATTATTGCGTCAATTTCCAAATTTATAACCTTTGTTATATGTCTGTTAGCCGTCTGTTATATTTAATATGAAAAATACGGTCAGCGTTTTAAGCCTTTAAAAAAATTACTTCCGCCGCCAAAATGAAGCAAGTGAACGAACCGGCTTCGGCTGCAGGACACCCGTCAGCCTGTTGATCAGGTCGCTTTCTTTCAGTTCCCTGGCCAGCAACCCTTCCACAGCCAGGGAAACGCTCCCGGTCTCCTCAGAGACAATGACTGCAAGCGCGTCGGACACCTCGGAAATACCAATTCCCGCTCTGTGCCTGGTCCCCAGTTCCTTAAAAACTCCGTCATTGTTTTCAGTCAACGGAAGAACGCAGGATGCCGCGGCAATACGGCTGCCTCTGATAATCACGGCGCCGTCATGAAGGGGGGACTTTGGTGTAAAGATATTCAGCAAAAGTTCGGCGGACAGAATGCCTTCAATCTTTATGCCTTTATCAATATACTCTTCCAGTCCGGTATTTCTTTCCAGAACGATAAGGGCGCCTTTTCTCTCCCGGGACATAACCTGAGCCGCCCGGACAATTTCCGTCACCGCCTTGTTCCGGTCATGTTCGCTGAGGAAGGGAAAAGAGGTGGTAAAAAGTTCGCCTCCACCTAATTTTTCCAGAGCCCGCCTGAGTTCAGGCTGAAAAACAACCGGCAGGGCAACCAAAAGGGCCATATTTACCTGATAAAGCAGCGAGTGGACAGCGTAAAGTTTCAGCCAGTCGCTGATTTGTGTTGCTATAAAAAGAACGATCAGACCCTTGATCAGCTGGACGGCCCTTGTCCCTTTAATCAGAAGGACCAGCCAATACAGGACTATTACAATGATTAAAACATCAATTACGTTGGTGATATTAAATATATCCGGCTTGATGTTTTTAATCTGTTCCAGCAATATCCGTGCTCCCCTTTATCTTCAGAAGACCATATGCAATGCTGTCCACCAGGGCCTGCCAGCTGGCTTCGATTATATTCGCGGATACACCCACCGTATTCCAGGAATGCTGGCCGTCGCCTGTTTCAATCAGAACCCGCACAACTCCCCCGGTTCCTTCTGTTTCGTCCAGTACCCTGACCTTGTAATCGTTAAGCTGTATCTTCCGGATATCGGGAAAGAATTCCTCCAGCGCCTTGCGCAGGGCATTGTCCAGAGCGTTAACCGGGCCATTGCCTTCCGCCGCGGTATGGACAACCCGGTCGCCGACAGTAAGTTTGATCACCGCCTCTGAATAAACAGGGCTGTTTTCTTTAAGTTCAATGATTATGCGCAGGTTTTCCAGTCTGAAAGGCTCCTCGTAATTGTGATACACCTTGCGCAGCATAAGCTCTAAAGACCCTTCCGCCCCTTCAAACTGAAAGCCCTGGTTCTCCAGTTCCTTAATCTGTTCCAGAATTTGTTTGTCCGGTATGGTTTGGGCGCCTTCCGGCGTGTGGTCCAGCTTTAATTCCTTGTATTTATATAAAATATTGGACAGGCCGCTTAGCTCCGAAACCAGGACGCGCCTTTTATTGCCAACTAGTTCCGGGTCGATATGCTCGTATGTACGGTAGTCCTTTAAAATAGCGCTGACATGAATGCCCCCTTTGTGGGCAAATGCGCTCACTCCGACGAACGGCTGGTTCACTGCCGGGTGCATGTTGGCTATCTCGCTTACATACCTGGATAAGGCGGTCAATTTGGACAGCCTCTCCTGCGGAATGGTTTGAACGCCGTATTTTAAGGCCAGATTTGGTATTATTGAACACAGGTTGGCGTTCCCGCAGCGCTCGCCATAGCCGTTGACCGTGCCCTGAACATGCGTGACACCTGCCTGTACGGCGGCAAGCGTATTGGCCACGGCAAGTTCCCCGTCATTATGGCAGTGGATTCCGAAAGGCACAGTGTATTTTAAGCGCAGCCCGCCGATAATTTCCGCAATCTCGTGCGGCAGGCTCCCGCCGTTAGTGTCGCAGAACACAAGCGCGTCCGCGCCGCCTTCAACGGCAGCGTCAAGGGTAGCCCGGGCATAGGCGGGGTTCGCTTTGAAGCCGTCAAAGAAATGTTCGGCGTCGTAGAAAACCTTGATCCCTTTACCCTTCATATAGGCAATTGACTCCCTGATCATCAGCAGGTTTTCTTTCGGCGTCGTCTGCAAGGCGTGCGTCACGTGAAAGTCCCATGTTTTGCCGAAAATCGTCGCGACGGAAGTCCGGGACTTGATTATACTCCGGATGTTTTCATCAGCGGCGGTTTCGGTTTTCGGGCGCCGCGTCGAGCCGAAGGCGGCAATCCTGGCCTGCTTCAGTCCATAATCGCCAATCTGGTTAAAAAAGCCCGCGTCTTTCGGGTTCGAGCCCGGCCAGCCGCCCTCAATATAGTGAAACCCCATCTTATCCAGCCTGAGGGCTATCTTGATTTTATCTTCAATTGAAAATGAAATACCCTCCCCCTGCGCGCCGTCACGCAGAGTGGTATCATATATTTCTACTGCCGGCATCTTTTATCTTTCCTTCTGGCCCTTTTTAATTTGGTTTTTCAACCTGGGCGGCAACGAGATCGCCCATTTCTTCCGTAGAAACCCTTTGGCGGCCTTCCTCCATAATGTCGCGTGTCCGGTAACCTTTTGCCAGTACAGCGCTCACCGCATCGTCAATAGCCCTGGCCGCTTCCAGTTGGCCAAGCGAAAAACGAAGCAGCATCGCGCCCGACAGGATGGTGGCAATGGGGTTGATCACATTCAAACCGGTATATTTGGGCGCCGAACCGTGGCTTGGTTCGAAAAGGCCTACACCGTCCCCCACACTGGCCGAGGGCAGCATACCCAGCGAGCCGGTCAGCTGCGCCGCCAGGTCGCTTAAAATATCGCCAAACATGTTTTCGGTCAGCAGCACGTCGAACTGGGTCGGGAAACGAACCAGCTGCATGGCGCAGTTATCTACCAGTATATGGCTGGTCTCAACGTCCGGATACTCGGGCGCCAGCCTGTTGATTACATCGCGCCACAGGCGCGAGCTTTCTAAAACGTTGGCCTTATCGACCGAAGTAAGTTTCTTTCTCCGCTGCCTGGCCATCTCGTAGCCTTTCCTGGCTATCCGCTCAATTTCCCCGGTTGTGTAGACCAGAGTATCCGTAGCCCGTTCACCGCCCGGGATGGATTCCCGCTTCTTTTCACCAAAATAGATTCCTCCGGTAAGTTCCCTGACCACCAGGAGGTCCAATCCTTCGACTACTTCACGCTTTAATGTGGAAGCGTCTGCAAGGGCCGGAAAAATCATTGCCGGGCGCAGATTGGCATAGGCGTTTAAAGCTTTGCGCAAAGGGAGCAGCGCCCCCGCTTCCGGGCGCAGGCTCACGGGCAGGTCATCCCACTTCGGCCCTCCTATGGCGCCCAGTAAAATTGCGTCGCTGCTCTTGCAGAGTTCCAGTGTTTCCGGCGGCAGGGGATGGCCTGTGGCATCATAGGCGGCCCCTCCAATATATGCTTCATGAAGATCAAATTCCAGCCCGAAGCGCCGACCCGCGGCTTTGAGGACCTTGATAGCCTGAACGGTAATCTCCGGCCCTATTCCGTCTCCGGGTAAAACAGCTATTTTGTACACCATTATTGCTCCTTCCTTAACTTCAGGTAATTGATCAGTCCGCCGGCGGCAATAATCTGCTGCATGAAAGGCGGTATGGGGATGAACTTGTATTCCTTTGAACTGGTCAGGTTTTTGATAACGCCCTGGTCGGTGTCCACCTCCACAAGGTCTCCCTGCCGTATATCGCCGGCGGCGTCCGGTGATTCGAGAATAAGCAGTCCTATGTTAAAAGCGTTCCGGTAAAAAATCCGGGCATAAGAGCTCGCAATCACACAGCTGACCCCGGAAGTTTTGATTGCCAGGGGGGCGTGTTCACGTGAACTGCCGCTGCCGAAATTTTTGCCGGCTACGATAATATCTCCTTTGCCGACTTTGGAAGAAAACTGCGGATCAGCGTCCTCCATACAGTGCTGAGCAAGTTCGGCGGGGTCGGAAGTATTTAAATAACGAGCCGGGATGATTGCGTCAGTGTCAATATCGTCGCCGAACCTCCATGTTTTCCCTTGAAATTTCATTTGCTAACCTCCTTGGGCCCAACGATATATCCGGCTATCGCGGATGCAGCCGCAACCGCGGGGTTGCATAAGTAAACCTCGCTCTCGCGATCGCCCATCCTGCCCACAAAGTTGCGGTTTGTAGTCGCCAGGCAGCGCTCCCCTTTGGCCAGGATGCCCATATGGCCTCCTAAGCAGGGTCCGCAGGTCGGCGTGCTGAAAACCGCCCCGGCTTCCACGAAATCCTCAATCAGGCCTTCCCTCAGCGACTGCAGGTAAATCTTCTGCGTGCCGGGTATGACAATCAGCCTTACTTCCGGGTGCACTTTCTTCCCCTTGATCAGGCCTGCCGCCAGACGCAGGTCTTCCAGACGCCCGTTTGTGCAGGAGCCGATGACGACCTGGTCGATCTTGATATGGCCCGCCTGGCTGACCGGGTGAACTTTTTCAGGCAGGTGGGGGAAGGCTACCAGCGGCTCCATTCCGCTGACGTCGTACTCGCGCGTCCCTTTATACCCGGCGTCCGGGTCGCTGCTGTAAAAAGTATAAGGCCTTTTTGCGCGCCCTTCTACATACTGTCGTGTTATCTCATCCGGGGGGAAGATGCCGTTCTTGGCCCCCGCCTCAATAGCCATGTTTGCCGCGGTAAACCTGCTGTCCATGGACAGCCTGTCGATTACGGGGCCGGTAAATTCCAGCGCCTGGTAGGCGGCGCCGTCAACGCCGAGATCGCCGATGGCGAGCAGGATCAGGTCTTTGCCGCTGACCCAGGGGGGCAGTTCGCCGTTATAGATCAGCTTGATTGATTCCGGAACTTTCAGCCAGATCTCCCCCGAAGCCATAGCCGCCGCCAGATCGGTACTGCCCACGCCTGTTGAGAAAGCCCCCAGGGCGCCGTATGTACAGGTGTGCGAATCGGCCCCGATAACCACGTCTCCCGGCCCGACCAGCCCTTGCTCCGGAAGCAGGCAGTGTTCTATCCCCATCCTGCCGGCTTCAAAGTAGTAGGTCAGCTTCTGGCGGGAGGAAAACTCCCTCAGCATCTTGGCCTGTTCGGCAGACTTGATGTCCTTGTTGGGCACAAAGTGGTCCGGCACGAGGATGACCCTGTCCGGGTCAAAAACACCGGGCAGGCCGATTTTTTCAAACTCCTGGATGGCCAGCGGGGCCGTAATATCGTTGCCCAGCGCCAGGTCAATCCGGACGTTGATCAGTTCTCCCGGGCTCACCTTTTCCTTTTGCGCGTGAGCGGCCAGAATTTTTTCCGTAATTGTCATGCTCATAGCTTACTCTCTCCCTCGGCAAATTCAATTGCTTCATCAATACCTTTCCCGGCCGGGACCATCGGTATAACGTTTTCCTCGGGGTAAACCAGGCAGTTCACCAGGGCGGGGCCGGGTGACTTTAAAATCCCGGGCAGCATGCGGACGGCGTCCTCCTCGCTGCGGATGGTAAAGCCGTCGATTCCATATGCCCGGGCCAGAACTTCGAAATCGGGATGGAAAAGAAAATCCACCGCCATGTACCTTCCTTCATAATAAACCTGCTGGAACTGACGGACCATACCCAGTCTCTGATTGTTCAGGATAAATATTTTTAAGGGCAGATTCTGTTCTTTGACTGTGGCCAGTTCCTGGATGGTCATCTGAAAACTGCCGTCTCCCGTAATCAGAACGACCTGCTGCCCCGGGATGCCCAACTGGGCGCCTGCTGCTGCGGGAAGCCCGAAACCCATTGTGCCCAGACCGCCGGAAGAAATCAGCATGCGTGGTTTGTTAAACCGGTAATACTGCGCAACCCACATCTGGTGCTGGCCCACGTCGGTAACCACCAGGGAATCCCCGCCTGTTTCCGCATTGAGCCGCTCGACAATAAACTGGGGTTTCAACCCCCCCTCACGGCTGTAGCGCATCTGATAAGCCTCTTTGAGTTCCTGGATCCGTTTATGCCATTCCGGACGCTCAGTCTTCTTGACCTGAGTCAGCAGTGACTGCAAGACTTGCTTAACGTCGCCTACGACGGGAATGTTGATCTTTACGTTTTTCCCTATTTCAGCAGGGTCGATATCAATATGAATTATCTTTGCGTCTGGCGCAAAGGCGGAAATTCTGCCTGTGACGCGGTCGTCAAAACGCGCCCCCAGGGCAATCAGCAGGTCGCATTCTGTAATTGCCATATTTGCGTAGCGTGTGCCGTGCAGTCCCAACATACCCAGGAAAAGCGGGTGATCTCCCGGAAAACTCGACAGGCCCATAAAGGTGTTGGTTACGGGCGCGTCGATTGTTTCGGCGAGCTGTTTCAATTCACCGAAGGCTGAGGAACTGAGAATTCCTCCTCCAGCGTAAATGACCGGCCGCCGGGCTTCGCCGATCAGCCTTGCAGCCTCTTTAATCATATTCGGGTGACCCCGGTAGGTCGGCTTGTAACCGCGCAGCTTAACCGTTTCGGGGTACTTAAACTTGATTTTTGAACTTGTGACGTCTCCGGGCAGGTCGATCAGCACCGGCCCGGACCGGCCGGTAGAAGCTATATAAAAAGCTTTTTTGACCGTTTCTCCCAGCTGAGCCGGGTCTTTGAGCAAAAAATTATGCTTGGTGATCGGAATTGTTATCCCTGTAGTATCCACTTCCTGGAACGCGTCGGTTCCGACCCGCTCGGTATTCACCTGGCCGGTGATTACGACAATAGGCACCGAATCCATGTAAGCGTTGGCTATCCCGGTTACCAGGTTTGTGGCCCCGGGCCCGGAAGTGGCCATGCAGACGCCAACCCTGCCGGTCGCCCGGGCATAGCCGTCAGCGGCGTGAACCGCTCCCTGCTCGTGCCTCACCAGAACGTGTTTGATTTTTGAATTGTACAGGGCGTCATATACCGGGGCTATAGCGGCGCCCGGAATACCGAAGATGATTTCTATGTTTTCTTTTTCCAGGCAGCGAACCAGGGCCTGGGCAGCAGTAATTTCCAATAGAGGACTCTCCTTAATTTTTATTCGTCATCCTGGTCTAATCCCGAATTTCCAACAGTGGTAAACCTGGCGCCTCTTAACATGGCCACCTTCCCCGTCCGGACCATTTCTTTGATCCCGTATGGGCGAAGGGATTCCTCAAATGCAGTTATTTTTCCCTCATCGCCGGTGCATTCCAGGGTAAGCGTGCGGCGTCCTAAATCAATGACGCGCGCCCTGAAAATGTCCGCGATGAGCATTATTTCACCGCGCTGGCCGGCATCGGCGTTCACCTTGACCATGACCAGTTCCCTGTCGACATATTTTTCAGCGGTGATGTCGCCGACCTTGATCACGTCGATAAGTTTGTGAAGCTGCTTGGTTACCTGCTCCACAATCCGGCCGTCGCCCTCGACTACTATGGTCATCCGTGAAACAGCCGGATTTTCCGTCTGCCCCACAGCCAGGCTGTCAATGTTAAATCCCCGGCGGCTGAAAAGCCCCGCAACCCTGGCCAGTACACCGGGCTGATTCTCAACCAGAACAGAAAGCGTATGTTTCATCTAAATAATCTCCTCTTATCCCAGCATCTTGTCCAGTGGCTCACCGGGGGGCACCATCGGCAGCACATTTTCTTCACGTTCAACCAGAAAATCCATCACGACGGGTTTTTTTACCGCCAGAGCTTCCTGAAGCGCCGGCGCCACGTCCTCCTGCCTCTCTATCCGCATCCCCACGGCGCCATACGCCTCGGCAATCTTGGTGAAATCCGGATTGATCAGCTCGGTATGTGAATACCTGTGGTTGTAAAAAAGCTCCTGCCACTGCCTGACCATTCCCAGGTAACCGTTATTTAAAATAGCTATTTTAATAGGAAGATTGTTATTAACCGCAGTGGCCAGTTCCTGTATGTTCATCTGGATACTTCCGTCGCCGGCGATGTTAAAGACCAGTTCATCCGGGCAGGCAACCTGAACTCCGATGGCCGCCGGAAGCCCGAAGCCCATCGTTCCGAGCCCTCCGGAAGAGATAAAGGAACGCGGCCGGGTGTAGTCGTAATAATGTGCGGACCACATCTGGTGCTGCCCCACATCAGTAACTATTTTTGCCCGGTCCTGGCCGGCGCGGTAGATCTCTCTGATTACATACTGAGGTTTAAGCCTGCCTTCTTTAGTATCTTCAAAAGTCAAAGGATATTCCTTTTTCCAGTCCTGCACCTGTTCCTGCCAGGCGCCGGAAGGCTTTGCCTCCAAATATTTGACAAGTTCCGCCAGCGAGTTTTTAACGTCTCCCACAAGCGGTATGTCTACTTTTACATTTTTTCCGATTTCAGCCGGGTCTATATCAATGTGAATTACTTTTGCTTCCGGGACAAATTTTTCAAGCTTTCCAGTCACCCTGTCGTCAAAACGCACTCCCACGGCAATCAGCAGATCACAGCTGCAGACGGCGTAATTCGCATATTTGCTCCCGTGCATACCCAGCATTCCCAGCGCCAGGGGATGCCTTCCCGGAAATCCGGAAAGCCCCATTAGAGTCGTCGTCACCGGAGCCATAATCTTTTCGGCAAATTGCTGGAACTCTATGAAAGCGCCGGAATTGACCACCCCTCCTCCGGCATAGATGACCGGGCGTTGGGAGGCCATGATCACACTGGCTGCCTCTTCCAGCCTTCTTTGAGGAGGCGTCTGCGGCAGTCTGTATCCCGGCAGGTCAAGGGGGCCTGTTTCTTCATGTTCCACAAGAGCGGCGGAGACATCACGGGGAATATCGATCAGTACCGGCCCGGGCCTGCCCGTTGTAGCTATGTGAAAAGCCTCTTTGACCACTTTGGGCAGTTCCCGGGCGTTCTTAACCAGATAACTATGTTTGGTTATGGGCAGTGTGATCCCTACAATATCCGCTTCCTGGAATGAATCCTTGCCCAACTGGGAAGTAACTACCTGGCCTGTCATGGCTATGATGGGGACCGAATCCATATACGCGTTCGCAATCCCGGTAACCAGGTTGGTTGCTCCGGGTCCGGAAGTTGCCAGGCATACACCCGGCCGTCCGCTGGCTCTCGCATACCCGTCGGCAGCGTGCACCGCTCCCTGTTCATGCCTGGTCAGGATGTGCCGGATATCGGAATCAAATATGGCGTCATAGATGGGCAGAACACTGCCTCCGGGATAACCGAAAATTGTGTCTACCCCTACTTCCCGCAAGCTCTCTAATAAAATATTGGCTCCGGTTTTTTTCATTTATCTAAAACCTCCAGGCCTTTTGTCTTTCCAATTTTGCATTGCTTATCTAACAACGGCGCCTTCCGAAGCCGGGCCGACCATGCGCAGGTACTTTGCCAGGTAACCTGTTTTTACCCTTGGCTCAGGCGGGCTCCAGACGGCAAAGCGGTTTTTGATTTCTTCGTCGGACAGCTGAACGTTTAATCTGCCCCCCGGGATGTCGATGTCAATTATATCCCCGTCCCTGACAATAGCCAGCGGGCCGCCAAGCGACGCTTCGGGGGCAATGTGTCCGATTGAGGCCCCCCGGGTGGCGCCCGAGAAACGGCCGTCGGTCAGCAGGGCAACGTCCCTGTCCAGGCCCATTCCTGCAATCGTAGCGGTAGGGGTAAGCATCTCGCGCATTCCCGGCCCGCCCCTGGGACCTTCATAGCGGATAACGACTACGTCTCCCTTTTGGATGGCGCCGGAAGTAATGCCCTTGAAGGCTTCTTCTTCCGAATCAAAGACCTTCGCCGGACCCTGGTGCTTGAGCATCTGCTCGTCAACACCGGATTTTTTTACTACGGCGCCCTGCGGCGCCAGGTTCCCCATTAAAACAGCAACTCCTCCGTCGGGACTGTATGGTTCTTCCACACTGCGGATAACATCCCTGCGGTAAACCTGTCTTCCTTTAATCTGCTCTCCCACAGTCCCGGAAACGGTCCTGGCGTCAAGGCTCAGCAAGCCTTTTTTAGCCAGTTCGTTCATTACGGCGGGAATTCCGCCCGCCTCGTCGAGGTCCTGCATGAAATGAGGGCCTACCGGGCTTAAACGGCACAGGTTGGGAGTTTTTTTGTTAAGCTCGTTAACTTTGTTAAGGTCGATTTTAATCCCGGCTTCCAGGGCTATAGCCGGAAGGTGCAGGACCGTGTTTGTCGAACAGCCCAGCGCCATGTCAACCGTCAGGCCGTTTTCAAACGCCTGCTCGGTTAAGATCATTGAGGGACGGATATCCTCGTTAACCAGGTAAACTATCCTGATGCCCGTCAGCTTGGCCAGTCTTCTCCTGGCGGATGAAACCGCCGGAATGGTCCCGTTGCCCGGCAGGGCTATGCCGAGAGCTTCGGTAAGGCAATTCATTGAGTTGGCCGTAAACATCCCGGCGCAGGATCCGCATCCGGGGCAGGCCGATTCTTCTATCTCGGCGAGTTCATCGTCAGTCATTTTCCCCGCCCTGACGGCGCCTACGGCTTCAAAAACATTGCTCAGGGAGATATCCCGCCCCTGATAACGTCCGGCCATCATCGGCCCGCCGCTGACAACGATTGACGGAATGTCCAGGCGCGCCGCCGCCATCAGCATTCCGGGGACTATTTTATCACAGGCGGTAACCATCACCAGTCCGTCAAACTGGTGGGCTTGAGCCATTACTTCAATTGAATCGGCAATCAGTTCGCGGCTGGCCAGGGAATATTTCATTCCGCTGTGGTTCATGGCGATGCCGTCGCATACAGCTATGCAGGGGAATTCAACAGGAGTTCCGCCGGCAAGCCTGATCCCGGCTTTGACGCAGTCCGTAAGTTCATTCAGGTGCATGTGTCCGGGCACAATCTCGTTGAAGGAATTGACCACACCGATCATCGGACGGTCAAGCTCCTCACTGACAAAGCCGAGGGCATTTAAGAGCGAACGGTGCGGCGCCTTCTCCAGACCGTTTTTAATCATGTCGCTGCGCATTTTAAACTACTCCTTTACCTAAAAATCAGCGGTCCGTCTGTTTTAGTCACTTCATGGAAAGCATCAATCAGTTCCCAGGTCATTTTTCCCGGCTTGCCTTCTCCAATAGGCCTGCCGTCGACCTTAACAGCCGGTATTACTTCGGCCGCAGTGCCGGTAAGGAAACACTCCCGGGCGTTGTATATGTCGTAGCGGGTCATCGTGCATTCTTCCACCTTTATTCCCTTTTTGACCGCTATTTCCATCACCGTGTTGCGGGTAACCCCCTCCAGGGCGCCTGCCGATGCAGGGGGTGTAATTAAGGTGGAATCGTCGTCAACAATAAATATATTGTCTCCTGTAGCTTCAGCCACATACCCCTGCTGGTTGAGCATGATTGCTTCGGGAACGCCTGCCAGATTGGCTTCAATCTTCGCACAAATGTTATTTAAATAATTTAAAGACTTCACCTGAGGATTGCAGGCCTCCGGGAGGTTCCTCCTGGTAGCCACTGTAATCAGCTCCAGCCCTTGTTGATACAGCTCTTCGGGATACATCTGGATCGAGGCTGCGATACAAAGTAACGTGGGCTTATGGCATTTCCTCGGGTCCAAACCGAGATCACCGGGACCCCTGGTAACAACCAGACGGATATATCCATCCCGCAAATCGTTGCGCCGGCAGGTCTCAAGGACAATTTCTTTCATCTCGTCTTCTGTTAAGGGAATCTGGAGGGTTATAGCGCGGGCTGATTTGTAAAGGCGCAGGATATGCTCATCCATTCTGAACACTCTGTTGTGATAAGCCCGGATACCTTCAAATACTCCGTCTCCGTATAGCAATCCGTGATCGAATACTGAAACCAGTGCTTTTTCTTCCGGAACGTACTGCCCATCAAGGTAAATAACCAAACCCATAATAACACCTCTATTTTTTATAAAAAATAATAAACCCCCTGTTCCCGGCAGTTTAAAGCCAACTGCCAGGGACGGGAGGTTTAATCCTCGCGCGGTACCACCCTGCTTGCCTTTATTTTTAAAAAATAAAAGCCTGCTTTTGCGCCTAACAAACGACACGGCCTTTCTAACAGCGGCCAATCCGTCCTTGGCTTAATCGGCTTGAACACCTTTCAGCCGGCAGTTCCGGGGCGATCCTTTCACCCGGCCGGGCGCTGGTTTACACCGCCCACCAGCTCTCTGCAGCCCGGGGATCAGGCTACTTGCTCCCCTTCATTACTTTTAACGACAATAATATTGCATTTCAGTATATAAAAAAGTCATTGGGGTGTCAAGAATATTTTTTGAAACATAATACCCGCCCGCGGCAATGGGGTTACTATTCACAGTCCTATTTAATTTCCATTCATGAAATAGAATGTTCTTTATCAAATAAATAACATCACCTATTCAATAGAGAAAAGGATAAAAGCGCGGCAAACGCAACATCAAAAGAAATAAATGCCGCGCTTTTTTTGATTAAAATTTTTAAAAAAACAGAACTCCAACCATCCGATGTCGAATATTGCATTATGAAAATCGCGGTGGAAGGAAATTCGTATGGAATATCGGACAAGGCCTGAAATAACAGAAGATAAGGTTGAACAGATCAGGGGCATC
>DOTD01000031.1 GCA_003513005.1 Desulfotomaculum sp. | reverse complement strand
TTGGAGGGGAAAGTTGGGTTAACTAAATTCTCTTTCAGAAAAACAAAGAGCGCCTTCCTCACGCTAAGCGCTCCTGTTTCGTTGTTTTTCAAATTGTATCTCTGGGCAAAAAGCCTGCCCCCACAAGGCATCAACTAATACGACTGCCTGTATATCCTCGGCAGCCTTCTGCCCGAGACAGAGCCCGGCAGGTTGATCCCCACAATGCCCGCGGCCATGCCTATAAGCGTGTACGCGCCCAGGCGTCCGGCCAGGTCCAGGTTGCTGAAAGCACCCAAACCGTTAAAAAAGGAAAGCAAAGCAAAAACCAGCCCGTAGGCTTGACCGACCAGCGCGCCGTGCAGCCAGCCAAGATTTTGGACCCTTCTGCCGGCTGTCAGCCCTCCAACAAAAGTTCCCAGCAGCGACGCCCCTTTAAGCAGCCAGGAAAAATAAAACACCCCCGATGAAGAAAACATGACCCACAGCCCCAGAATCAGGCAGGCCGCCATTGTGGCGCCGATTGCCCAGACAAGTCCCAGGCAGACCACAGATAAATTAATCATTCTGGAATTGCCGCCTAAACGCCTGTTCCAGAACACAAATGAAAGACCCTTCATCCCGCTCCACCTCCTATTAAGGACAACCTTTACTAATAATTATGCCGGCAACCAACCGGATATTATCTTTTTAAGCCCGTTTTTTCCTAAATTTGCATGAAACCCGGACTAGAAAAATATTATGAAAGGGGGTGAAAAAAATGATCAGGAGAGTCCAGCCGGTTTTGATACTGGCCATTTTGTTCATCATCAGCTGCGTTTTTGCATTCAGTTCCCTTTTTTTAAAACATGAGCAGGAGCAGCAGACGGAAAAACCCGTGCGGATAAGAGTCTTTGAAGACGGGCGATCGCTGATGTATTTGCCGCAGTATATCGCTGTAAGACAGGGCTTCTTTAAGCAGGAAAATCTGGATGTTGAAATCACAACCGTCTCAACAAGGGAAAGTTTGCTTTATTCGCTCGCCGAAGGCCGCTGCGATTTGGCGGTTACCGGCCTGGAATATGTAATTTGCAAAAGAGCGGAAGGAAAAGGAGATCTGACAGCCTTTGCCGCCCTTGCCTGTAGAGATATTTCTTTCTTAATCAGCCGTGAAATAACTGATAGTTTCGAGTGGTCTTCTTTAAAGTACAAAACCGTGGTAACCGGCTTTCCTGGAGACAGAGGAACGGTGCTCTTTAAAGGAGTCCTTGTTAAACACGGACTGGTTCCCAACCACCAGGTAACCCTGTATAACAACATTCCGGAATCTTTTCAAACCGGGGCTTTTGAAAGCGGCACAGGGGATTTTGCTCTGGTTGAAGAACCCGAAGCGTCACGCATAGAGGTAGAAGAGGCAGGCAGGATTGTGGCCTCGCTGGGGGAAGAAACCGGGGACATCCCTGCGGCAGTCTGCCTGGCAAATAAAAAGTATTTAAAAGAAAATTACAATATCATGGTCAGGTATGTGCATGCGTTAAACAACGCCCTGCTCTGGATGAATCAGCAAAGCACGTCCGGTATAGTCAAACTCGCCGGTCAGGATTACCCGGACGTTGATCCCGGCATGCTTGCCAAAGCAATTGACCGCTGCCGCAAACTGGGCGCCTGGCCGTCAAAATCGGCAATTGATGCATCCGATTATAACAATCTTCAGGATTTTTTGGTTGAAGCCAGGGAAATACCGAAAGAGATTCCTTATAAAAAAGCGGTGATGAAAGTTTCTTAACGAACCAGCCGGTCAACGAGCATGGCCATGAAGAGCAGAAAGAGATAGGGGCTGGAAAGCTTGTAAAGCAGCCAGGCCTTTTTGTTCATGTAAAAGAAAAAAAGATACAGGTTTCCCGCCAGTATGGCCAGGCCGCTGATCAACGCGGTCCAGAAATAGATGGAGCCAAAGCCGCCGTATGCATAGATAAGCATTGACACGGCAATCATCAGTACGACAGTGAGCAGAATGTAGGTGAGGGTGGTTTTTATGCTGTACACTGCCGGAAGCATGGGGACCTTCACAAAGCGGTAGTCATCCTTGAAATATATCGCCAGGTTCCAGATATGATTGGGAATCCACAGGACAACCAGCACAGCGATCAGTAAAGACATCTGATCAATTTTGCCCGTCACGCAGACCCAGCCAAACAGGGCCGGCAGGCCTCCGCTGAACCCGCCAAGAATGATGTTCCAGACTGTTTTTCTTTTCAGCCAGAGGCTGTACAGGCCGACATAACCGGCCATACCCAGGATAATGCAGATTAAAGCGGTCAGGTTGATGTAATACGCAATGATCATGGCAGCCAAAAAGTGCGCCGTTCCCCAGTAAAGGGCTTTGGTGGCGGGAGATATCCGGCCGTCGGGAATGGGCCTGCGCTTGGTGCGTTCCATCACCGCGTCAAGATCCCTGTCCACGTAACAGCTTATCGCGTTAACCCCTGAACAGGCAAGCGTAATCGACAAGATCGCCTTCAGCCATAAAAGAGCAGGAAGGTGTATCCCTTTAGCGGCAATAAACATTGTAACTATAGAAGTAAAGACAAGCAAAAAAACCGATCTGGGCTTGGATACTTCTATGTAGTCCCTGACCGACTTCGCAAGGACCATCAGGCGAAGCTCCTTGCGCTTTATGGTCACTTCCATGAAAATTCCGCACCTGACTTTTAAAAATAACTAAATAGTTGCTAATAATTATAACCTTTGTCGAATTAAATAACAAGCATTGAGAGCTATATGTGACTATCAAGGCTGTCGATAATCAGCGGATAATGTTATCACCCAAAACTGATCATCGTTTTAAATAAGTCAATTTTTTCAATAAGTCAAGCCTGACCCCCGCTACCCCCAATAAGTCAAGCCTGACCCCCGCTACCCCCAGAAAATTATTTTGGCGGGCGTATTATGTTGTAGAGAGCTAGAATTATTAACCAGGAGGAACAAGCACTATGGCGGAGAAATAGCAATTAAAACAACTTGCTGCAGACAGGTGATCCTGGTTTGAATGTAATCAACAAAATTGCTTTCGGAGAAGAATATCTTGTTGCCGCTAAAGAAGGTGATCACGCGGCCCGGGAAGAAATACTGGAAGCAAACAGAACATTTATCTATAAGGTCGCCTGCCTGTTTTGCCGCAAACGGCTTCATTGGGGCCAGGATGACGAGCTAAGCGTAGCCCTGATTGCCTTCAATGAGGCAATTGATAAATACTTGGAGGGAAAAAATGTCCCCTTCCCTGTATTTGCCAGGATGGTGATCAAGCACCGCCTGATTGATTACTTCCGGAAAGAAAAAAAATTAACAGAGGTAAGCTTTGAGGACGATTCCTGGCTTATCGAAGAAAAACGCCTGGCCCAGGAGACGCTGGACGAAGAAACGATTATCCGGGAGCGCAGGGATGAAATTAAAGATTACGAAACGCTTTTAAAAAAACACGGGCTTAACCTGAAGGAACTGGCCCGTTCGACACCGAAACATAAACCGACCTGCCGCCAGTTCATCGGCGTAGCCGCCAGGCTGGCTGAAGATAAAAAAATGTTTGCCTATTTCGTAGAAACGTCAAAACTGCCGCTTAAAGAACTCGAACTGGCCTGCGGCATACCGCGCAAGACGCTGGAAAGGCACAGGAAATATATTGCCGCCATATGCCTGATTTTCGGTTATCCGGAGGAGTTTACCCACCTCCTCTCCTATCTGAAATTATAAAGGGAGCTCAGAACGCCTTGAACGGACAAAAGGGATTGATTTTAAAAAGAGAAAATGAAGATTGCTTTGTCCTGACCCCTGACGGCATGTTCAGAAACGTCCGCTCTTCCGGAAAGACGCAGGTCGGAGAGGAAATCTTTCTTCCTGCCAGGGCGGCCGGTTTCAAACGGGTTCTCCTTGCAGCCGCAAGTATATGTCTGCTCGCCTTCTGCTGCCTGTTTTACCAGATAAATATAGCCCAGGCGGTCACCTTCGTTTCCCTGGACTTTGATTCAAGTCTGGAAATGGGCTTAAACCGTTTTAATAAAGTAGTCAGCGTTAAAGCGTTTGATAAGGATGCCGAAAAAATGCTGAAGAAGGTAAACATAAAAGGCCAGCAGGTTGACCAGGCGGTTAAAACCATTTTAAACCAGGCCCGTACAGACGGATATCTGGTTTCATCACCTGAAGAAAAGATCCTGGTGGCGGTTTCACCCGTAAAGGACGGGGTTGCGCAAAAAGTCACCGCCAAAGAAATAGCCGGGCTGGCCAACCATGTTTTAAGCCAAAACGGAGTTCAAGCCACGATCATATCTTCCTCTACAGACTCGAAAAGCCACCAGGAAGCCGGGGAAAAGAAAATCTCCCTGGGAAGGTATATTCTGCTGGAGGCGGCTGAAGAAGAGGGAAAGATAATCACCCTGCAGGAAATACAGGAACAAAAACTGGCGGATATTGAAGCAAAGCACGAGCTAAATCTGGCAAGGACCTTCTCAGAGCCAAACAACGGCAGGAAACAACTTGTTATGATCACCAGGCCGTTACAAGAACAAACGGCTGAAAAATTAAAACAACAGTATCCGGAAAAGAAAAAAATAGCGAACAATAAAAACCTTGACCCTGACGTTAATCTGCTATTAGAGCAGTCGAATAAGAACAAGGCTGTTACTAAAAAAGTTTATTCAGCCCCGGTAAACAAAGGAGATCAGAATGCGTCATCAACAGATAAGAAGACATCATCAACAGACAAGACATCATCAACAGATAAGAAGACGTCATCAGATAAGAAGACGACATCAGATAAAAAGACGACAACATCAGATAAGCATCAGAAAGAGTCAACAAAGGATCAAAAGGAATCATCAAGCAGTAGCGGGCTGTGGGAAGGTCTTTCCCCTATCTGGAAGGAATTATGGACTAAAAAGTGAGCTTCCTCAACGCTGTGCTTTTCGTTTAAGTAAAGTGTGGCCAGCGCTTCACCCCGGCTGACCGGTTCACCAATTTTTTTATGCAGAACAATTCCTGCTCCGTGATCAATCTTACTCCCGGGGGTCCTCCTCCCAGCCCCCAGCAACACGGCCGCACGGCCGATGTCTTTCGTCTCAATCCCCCGCACAAAGCCTTCCCCGCCGGACAGGACTTTCTCCTGAACTGAGGCGGCGGGAAGCTTTTCCGGATGATCAATAATTTCAGGATCTCCCCCCTGTGCCCGGATTAATTCTTTAAACTTTAACAAAGCGCTGCCGTCTTTTAGCATTACGGACAGTTTTTGTACGGCTTCCTCAACTCCGGCAGCCCTGCCCGCTAAAACGATCATCCTGGCGCCCAGGGCAAGACAGAGCTCTTCAAGATCCGGCGGCCCCTGGCCCTGGAGAGCCTGGATCGCCTCCCGCACTTCCAGCGAGTTGCCGACGGCATAGCCCAGAGGCTGGTTCATATCGGTAATCACGGCAGTGGTGGTCCGGCCGAGCGCGCGCCCGATGGAGACCATCAGCCTGGCCAGTTCGTATGTGTCTTCTTTTAAAGGCAAGAGCGCCCCATTACCGGCCTTGACATCAAGTACAATCGCATCCGCCCCGACGGCTATTTTCTTGCTCATGATGCTGGACGCGATCAGCGGAATAGAGCCTTCTGTGGCTGTTGCGTTCCGCAAGGCGTAGATCTTTCGGTCGGCGGGGACAATGCCGGCCGACTGTGCTGAAACGGCTACGCCGATATCCCTGACCTGGCGGACAAAAGTATCTTTATCAAGGGCAGTTTGAAAACCCGGAATTGACTCCAGCTTGTCAACAGTCCCTCCGGTATAGCCCAGGCCGCGCCCGGACAGTTTTGCCACCGACACGCCAGCCGCCGCAACAAGCGGCGCCAACACAAGAGTAGTCTTGTCCCCAACCCCGCCGGTGCTGTGTTTGTCCACTTTTAAACCCGGAATGCCCGAAAGGTCTATTTTCTCCCCGGATTCAGCCATCAGGCGGGTTAAAGCGGCAGTTTCACCGGAGTTGAGCCCTTTAAAGTATACCGCCATTAAAAAAGCGGCCGTCTGGTAGTCGGGAATATCACCTTTTGTGTAACCGCTGACAAAATAGGCAATTTCTTCGGGCGAAATTTCCAGGCCGTCGCGTTTTTTTGCAATTAGGTCATACATAAGTATCTGCCTTTCTGTCCAGAAAATAATCTTGCAATAGGACGCCGTTATTCATAAGTGAGCGGTTTTGCAATGTTCCGCTGATGCGACACTAGCTACAAAGATGAAAACACATCAAAAAAGGAAGGTCAATGCCTTAAGTGCGATTTTGAGCCTTCATTCAAAGAACGAGTGAACCCGGGGATAAGCGAGGGAAGTGTTTGAGGCGCTTAAGCGCCGAGTTTTGACCGAGCCCGAGGGTGAACGAGTTCGTACAAGCATAAGAGGCGAACATGAGCACGTAGGCAGTTGACCTCCCTAACACAGATTTATTTCTAGAATAGTGTAAGAAGTAGTCCCATATAAAAATATTTCTTCATCTGTTGCCTTTCTTGCCGCCTTTGCAGCATCGTCTGGCCCTGTCCGAAGCAAGCCGATTGGCGGCGCCGGCACGAAGCATTTAGCGAACGTTGAATACGGCGGCTTAAACGAATTAATCATGATTGATGCTCGCTTCTTAAGATCTGCCCTGCAAAGCTTCTGCCCGAAGGCATGCCGAATCCGAACATTTCTGCGACGGAAGCAGCAAGATCGGCAAAAGTTTCCCTCGTGCCCAGGCTAATCCCCGGCAGAACAGGCGCCCCGGCTGCCAGCAGGGGAACATACTCACGTGTATGGTCGGTTCCCGGGGTGGTCGGGTCGCAGCCGTGGTCAGCCGTGATAATCAGAACTTCGTCATCCCGCAAGCTGCTGATGATTTCCGGAAGCCGCCTGTCAAAAGCTTCGAGCGCGTCCGCATACCCGCGGACATCATTACGGTGCCCGTAAACCATGTCAAAGTCGACCAGGTTTGTGAAGATCAGGCCCCGCTCGCTCCCCTGCATCATCTTGATGGTCTGGTCAATCCCGTCCATGTTGTTTACCGTATGCACAGCCCTGGTGATGCCCTTTCCGGCAAAGATATCCTCGATCTTGCCGACCGCCAGAACGGCCAGACCCCTTTCGACCAGCATATCCAGCAGAGTAGGCCCGGTAGGGGCCAGCGAGTAGTCATGGCGGCCTGCAGTCCGGTGAAAACTTCCTGGCCGGCCGATGAAAGGCCGCGCGATAACCCTGCCCACGGCGTGCTCACCGCAAAGCAGTTTCCTGGCAATGCCGCACATCCGGTATAACTCTTCCAGCGGGATTATCTCTTCGTGGGCGGCGATCTGAAAAACGCTGTCCGCCGACGTGTAGACTATAGGATAACCCGTATGCATGTGCTCCGGGCCCAGTTCCTCAATAATTACAGTTCCGGAAGCAGGTTTGTTGCCCAGTGACGGCCGCCCGATCCGCTCCTCAAACGCGCTGATCACTTCGGGAGGAAACCCATCGGGGTAGAGGGGAAAAGGCTTGTCCAGAATAAGCCCGGCAATTTCCCAGTGCCCTGTGGTAGTGTCCTTTCCCGGCGAGAGTTCAGCCATTTTGCCGAAAGCCCCTGCAGGCTGCGCAGCCGGAGGAATCCCGGGAAGGTCTAGTATATTGCCCAGGCCAAGCCTGGCCAGGTTGGGCAGATACAGGCCGCCCGCTTCCCTGGCGCAGTGAAGGAAAGTATTGCTTCCCTCGTCGCCGTATTTGTCCGCGTCAGGCAGGGCGCCCACCCCGGCGCTGTCTAAAACAACCAGAGTCACCCTGCTTATTTTTTCTGCCATAGAGTCCGCCTCCTAAAAGCTGGTTTATTCATAGTACGCCCTGGGATGAACCCTGTCATAAATTTCTTTTAATCTTGCCCTGGTCACATGGGTATAGATCTGGGTGGTGCTGATATCCGCATGTCCGAGGAGTTCCTGCACCGATCTCAAATCCGCCCCGTTTTCCAGCAGGTGGGTGGCAAATGAATGGCGCAGGGTGTGCGGTGTGACTTCCTTGTTTATGCTGCCCTGCCTGGCATACTTTTTGATAATTTTCCAGAAGCCCTGCCTTGTCATCCTGTCTCCCCGTCCGTTAAGGAAAAAAGCTGAGGTCAGCTTTCCCCTGGCCAGTTTTGACCTGCTCCCGTAAAGATATTCGGTAAGACTTTGATGGGCGGCGCTCCCGAAGGGTACCATCCTTTCGCGGGCGCCCTTTCCGAAACAAATAATAAAGCGATGGGTTAAATTTACTCTGTCCATGTCCAGGGAAACCAGCTCCGAGACCCGGATCCCCGTGGCATAAAGAAGCTCGAGCATGGCCTTGTCCCTTACGCCGACAGGCTTAACGCCACGTGGCTGGGCGAGCAGCGTATCCACTTCCGCATTGGTCAGAAAACGGGGCAGCCGCTGGGGAGAACCGGTTGATTCAAGGTTTGCCGTCGGATCGGTCAAAAGCAGGTTTTCGGTTAACAGAAAACGGTAAAACCTCCTCAGTGCAGAAAGCCGTCGTGAAATGGTAGCATGCGCCAGTCCCAATTTTTTTTGCCCCAGGAGGTAATGAATCACCGCCTGGCGGTTATTTTCCCCCAGCGGGTCACGATTGTGTTTTTTGCAGAAAAGATCAAAAAGCTGCAGGTCGAAGCGGTAAGAAACAAGCGTATTCTCCGACAAGCCTCTTTCGATTAAAAGGTAGTTCAGAAAGTTTTCGATTAATATTTCCAAATGGGATCACCTGTTAAATTCTGACCAGTTCGTAATTCCTTGTTCCCAGCCCAATCCATTCAGCGTAATCCAGCTGGTACTGCCAATTGATCTCCGGGTAAACGGCGCGGAACTTATCCCGGACATCTTCCTTTCCGCCAAGAACCGAACCGGGCAGGGCTTTTTCCTGGTTGACCAAATCGACACAGGCCGTGTCCAGGGCCACCGGATCTGTTGAAGCCAGGATGCCTATGTCCCGGACTATTGACGCATCCGTCCAGCTTGTACAATCGCAGTCCGGGGTAACATTAATCACGAAGTTGATGAACCCGGCCTTGCCCTGCTTGTTTTTCAGCGCCCCGGCTGCGTATTCGACGATCTTTTCCTGAATCACACTGGGCTCTGTTTTCCAGTTGACGTCAATCGCCCGCGACCGGCAGGTTATGATACATTCCCCGCAGCCTATACATTTCTTTTTGTCTATAACCGCCGTTTTTTTGTTTTCTTTCGAATCTTTCAGGGTAATCGCCTCTCCCGGGCACCAGGAAGCGCACTGGCCGCAGCCGGTGCATCTTTCGCTCCTTACCAGCGGTGAAATATCGGAATGCATGGCCAGTTTTCCTGCCCGTGAACCGCAGCCCATCCCCAGGTTTTTTAAAACACCGCCAAAACCGCACAGCATATGGCCTTTGAAATGGCTGAGCATGAGCAGAACGTCAGCATGGTAAATAGCCGAACCTATTTTTACTTCTTTGAAGTATTTCAGATTGACCGGCACGCTAATGTAATCCTTGCCGTTCAGGCCGTCGGCAATAATCAGGGACGCGGCTGTTACCGCGTAGGCAAATCCATTTTCGATTGCGGTCTGCAGGTGATCAATAGAATTTTCCCTGCTGCCCGCGTAAAGTGTGTTTGTATCGGTAAGAAAGGGTTTTCCGCCCAGTTTTTTAACCTGATCAACTATATTGCGGACAAAAAGCGGATTGAGGTAGCCCGTGTTGCCTTTCTCCCCGAAATGGAGCTTTACGGCAACCAGGTCCTTTTTCGAAATCAACTCCTCAAACCCTGCCTTTTTAAATAGTTTGGCAAGTTTATCAAAAAGATTTTCACTGTGCCTGGCCCTTAAATCAGTAAAGTAAACCGGAACCATTTTCTCATATCCTCCCGGTCTTTTTAATTTTAATAGCTATTTCTACAAATAGATAAGTTTTCCTTTAATTAAAGGCCGGTTAGAGTATATTCTGTTACAAAACAGGCGTTTCAATTAATCCGGAGCTGACTCCGGTCAGCCAGGGCGTGAAGTAAATCTCAACAATGCCGGCGCAAATGGCGACAGCCAGAACAACTGTCATGATCGCTGTATAACCGACCAGGCAGCTGAGCAGTTTGATCCTGAAATTTGTATAACGGCGCAGTGAAAGCAGGGCAAAAGACAAAGCGGCTGTCCCGCCGAAAAGAAGGGCAGGCAGGTAAAGCAGATTCTGGGGAAGAATGGTAACGGCGGCTAAAAGAAGACCGTTCACGGCCATGCTCTGGGTTAAAAAAGAGATCGCAAAACCGAGAATAAAACCGCGTACAAAGATCAGGGCCAGGACAAAAGGAATTCCGACGAAGGAAAGGCCAAAAATATACAGCAGGATTATGACAAGGATGTCTGTAAAGATTTTGCCTCCTGCGGCGCCGGCTGGAATGGCTGACAGCTGATCTGCCTGAGCTGCGTACGCCTGGATATGTTTGCTGAGTTCCTCAAACTGTCCAACGGAAAGATGGTTGACGCCAAAAACCCCGAACACGGCGCCGGCCAGGAAAACCGCCAGCACAAGCAGGTATTGCGGCCAATTCTGTTTCCAGCAGTTCCTCCAGAAGACTGTCCAGGCTTTCCACATTTTTGTTCCCTCCCCAAAAACATGTCCACTGACACTTTATTGCGGAGGGACCAGTTTTATAACCCTCTTAAAAAATATTAATTGCAAGTATTTAAGTAAAACCGTCCCCCTGTATTTATTTACTGCCGCAAGCAGGGCAGCGGGGGCTTTTTTTAATGGGCAGGCTGTATAATTCCATGGCCAAGGCGTTATAGACCAGTAGCCTGCCGGCCAGCAAATCCCCCTGTCCAAGAATATATTTCAGGACCTGAGTGGCCTGAATCAGTCCAATAATCCCAGGCAGAACACCGATCACCGGCGCGGGTTTGGCCATGTTCCGGGGTTCTTCCGGGTAAAGACAGCGGTAGCACGGCCCTTCTCCGGGCAGAATTGTCATTACCTGCCCCTCCATACCAGTGACCGCGCCGTAAAAGAGAGGTTTTTTTATTCTTAAGCAGGCTTCATTCAGGATAAACCGTGTTGAAAAATTATCCGTGCAGTCTACAACCAGGTCGCTTTCATCGATCAATTCCACTGCGTTTTCAGAAATCAGCCTTTCGCAGAAAACCTTCACTTCAACAGCGGGGTTTAAGGACGATATTGTCCGCTTAGCCGATTCGGCCTTATACATTCCGATCCGGTCCGAATTGTGCAGGATTTGACGGTTTAAGTTGCTTATTTCCAGCTGATCGTCATCCACGACAGTTATTTTCCCAACACCGGCTGCGGCCAGATAATAAGCAACCGGAGAGCCAAGCCCGCCGGCGCCCATGATCATGATCCCGGCCGCTTTAATTCTCTTTTGCCCTTCCAGGCCCACCTCCGGTAAAAGAAGTTGTCTTTTATATCTTTGCATTTCTTCTTCTCTTAAGATTGGACCGGTTTCAGACATGCTTTTATCCCCCTGACGCTATTGTTCAATGCCTCTGAAAGTCAGCTCCGGGTACTTGAACATTTCAGCAAACTTCTGACGGGCCCCTTCCCTGACCTGATCAGCTTGGAACTCATCCAGGTTATGTGAGGCGATCCACTTTTCAAGAAGCGCTCCGCCGGGCGACCATTTTTCCACGGTCTCCCTCTCATAGACCCAGGCTTTGATCATAATGCCATGCTCTTTTATGATCGCCCAAACATCATCCCTCTGCCTGTCGTCGCAGTAAACACAAATCACACATTCTGTAAGACCAAGGTTTGTAACCGGCGTACGGTCATACTTGATGCATGGAATTATCTTCTGTTCCACGTAAGTGTCCAGCGCCCTTGCCAGGGCGTCAATCTCTTTCGGGCTTCCGAATGAAACAAATTTTCCCCAGTGTTTCAGGTATTCCTTATTGGTCAGATCTTTACCCTTGTAATTTATATAATTGTACCGTCCATTTACGTGATTGGAATGAAAAACAAAAATAAAATGGGAATCAGGTTTGTTAATAATCATCAAATACCACCCTTTTCCTGAAAATATTTTTAATAATGTTTTTAACCTGCCGCAGCTGCGGGAATAATTGCCATTTCATCGCCATTATTCAATTTGGTTTCGACACCCTGAAGATAGGCAATATTTTCCCCGTTGACGTAAACGTTAAAACTGTCCAGTGGTTTGCCCTGCGCATCGCACAGTTTTTCCTTGAAGCCTGGGAAGAGATTATCCAGTTTCTGCAGACAGTCCGATACGCTTTCAGCTTCACATTCAACTGTTTTATTGTTCTGTGTAAAGCTCCCCATTGATGCGGGAAATCTTATCACGATGCTCATTCTCTATACCTTCTTTCTTAGTATTTTTCATGATTTGAAGCTTTATTGCTCAACCCCTCTGAAAACAGCGTTTTCGTCCTTAAACATCTTCTCAAACCTTGCCCTTGAACCATCCCTGACTTTTTCTGCTTCTTCTTCATCAAGTCCATGCGAGGAAATCCACCTCTCCAGAAGGTAACCGCCAGGCGACCACTTTTCCATGGTCTCTCTCTCATAAGCCCAGGCCCTCAATTCGACCCTGTGTTCTTTAAGAATTTCCCAGACCTCGTCCCTCTGCCTGCCGTCACAGTAAACGCAAAGCACGCATTCCTTCATTTGGAGTCTTTCAACAGGGGCCCTGCCAAACTTTATGCAGGGAATCATCTTTCTTTCCACGTAGGGGTCCAATTTTTTAGCCAGTTCATAAATTAGCAGGTAAGAAACCAATACCCTATGGGAAAACGGCATTATCAACGCTCACTCCGATGCTCCGCGCCGACAGCAGTAAGGCTCGTTACGGATCGGACTAACGGTGCTGCAAAGGCAGCTGCGCTGCTGGTTTCGCACCGTTGTCCGATTAGCCTCGCTTCGTGGTTGCTGCTACAGGCGCTACGCAAGTCGTGCGCTTTTGAAAAAGCCGTTTTCCTTGAGCCATGCCTACCTGAATATTTTCTATTATAATCATTAAGTTGCCCTATTATGAATTGGTAAAACATTTAGACTATTATGTTCTTAAATTAGATTATATCTCTTGTCATTCCAAGTAGCAAGTTATAAATATAGCCCGTTGCGAGAACATCCTCCAGCGAGTTGCTGCTGGAAGCTATTATGGCAATATCCGTTTTAAATTCCAGGGCAGCTTTCAGGGCCCGATCGGCCGCAGCCGCAGCGGGGAAAATCCCCCTTTTTTTAGCTGTGCGGGCAATTGTACCAGTTATAACTGAAGGTGAGCCCGCTGCTACGGCGGCATCAAAGGCCACCCCGCCGCTGCTGGTTGCGGCTATAACTACGCGCCCTTTGATCTCCGCTAATTTTACCGTTTCTGCTCCCAGGTTCGGCAGCACCGCCTCAACTGCGGCCCCGCTTTCCCTGATTCCTCCCAGTACCTTTTGAATGCCGGACAGCCTTTCGGTATCAGAACCTACACGCGGCTCCGCAACCAAAACTACACCCGTATTTGAGGCACAGGCCAGTCTGCCCGCTTTAAGGCCGACTCCGGCAGGATCCAAGGGTACAGGCGCCCGTGCCGCGTCAGGAGCGGCGCCGAAAACAGCCAGCGCCCCCTCGTCAAGCATTGCCTCCAACGTCGTGGACATATCAATTACGTCCACAATAACTACCACCTGTCCCAAACCGGCGGCCTTTGCAGAGCCGCTTGCATCCGCCGCGGCGGTTATAATCATAAGTCAGCGCCTCTCGAATTGTTTATTAAGGAAGCCGCATATACACCGGCAGCCCCGGCGGTCAGAAAAAATTCCGGGTCCTTCTCCTGGTTGCGTCCCATTGTGCTTACTGCCAGGCCGAAATCTGCGACGGCCCGCATTGTTATGGAGGCGTCCAGGAAGACCACACTGTGCATATCCTGAATGCCGCTCTCAGCTATCTGCCTGGTTATAAACGCTTTCTTTTCTTCTTCAGCCTCCGCAAACGGAACAACACACGGGACGAGCGCAACTTTTCCCAGCGCTGTCCGGGTATGGTGGCTCAAGCCCTTGTGCCTTTCCCTCGGATCCGCAAAACTGACCCGCGGCACAGCCACGGCACGGCCGCCCAGCACTCCCGCCGCATTAACCAGTTCCCCCTGTTCAAGACCGGTATGGCCGAACTCGGATTCGGTCCCCACTATGCCGGGTCCCATCGAAGCAATGATTATGTCCGCTCCGGCTGCTTTTGCCGCCAATAGGCCGCTGTATATATTTACAGCCTCGATATCTCCCCCGAAGGCATGTCCGCAGGTAACAGTGGAGGACAGCAGGCCTTTTTCTTTAAGATCAGTTACCTGGCGGCTAAAGGCGATAGGCAGGGAAGCCCCGTCAGTCATCATGTAGACAAGCTTAACTCTGTCCCCGCAAAGTCTGGCGACTACAGCCGCTATCGGCCCGAGCATGCTGTGCAAAGAGCAGATAATTACGGGAGTTCCGCCAAGTGACGCAGTTTTTCTGAAAAGGTAATTCAGGGGGTGTTCTTTTTCCTCTATTGATAAAACTTTTACCTGGGAGGGCGTGTAACGGACTTTCATGATATGGCCGTCCCCGGCGGCGTCTTTATTGGCGCAACCCGAAACAGCCATGACAAAGTGGGTTCCGCCCGTACCCAGCCCCCTGGAAACCGCCGTTGTGTTTAAAACAACCAGGTCTCCGGGCTGAACCGGTCCGGTCAGGTCCTGATAGTTGACCGCCCGTTCCAGTCTTCCTTCGACTTCGACTGTCAATTCACAAATTCCCGGCCTTACCCGAAGAATTTTTTTTACTGTGCCCGAACGTATCCGGATCACCTGTCGCAACGCCCCAATCGGTCAAGGTAATTAAGCAAACGGTTGTCTGAAATTATTTTTGTTATTGAATACCTTTCAGATAAAAGATGAAACACCGCCAGGACTAGCAAATAACCCAGCAGGGCGGGTTTATCCAGTACCCACATCGCGGTTATCCCCAGTACCGCTCCCAGGGCATTGGATCCCGAATCACCCAACATCGCTTTTGCCTTGAGATCTGTATTAAGATAGGCAAGCAGTCCGCCAAACAGGGCAATTAAAAAAAACAGGTTATCCTGCTTCCAGCCCAGCGCAAGCAGAAAAGCCGCGATTAGGATAAATCCCTTGCCCGCCCTGCCCGGTCTTAGATCTAAAAGGTTGATCGTGTTGGCGGACATCGCAATAACCAGGGCGTAAGCAAACGCCCACCATGAAAAATCAAACGTCAGGGCCGCCAGCAGTGAAACCACAGCGCCGCCCAGGGCTTTCAAGGCGCCGGTATTAAGCTCTTTTTTAAAAAGCAAAACTTTAAAATGCCCCGCCAGACCGCCCACTTCCCTGGAGCCCCAGACATCGTCAATAAAACCAAGGAAGGCGAAAGAAGTTACAATTATAAAGTAGATCAGTGCGTCCTTAGTGTTATTAAACAATAACAGGTACATAAAAGCAATAAACGGGCTGATTAGAAAAAAAATTAATCCCGCAGCGGCGGGAATACTCTGACCCGAATAGTTGGGCCTTAAAAATCCTGCTTTGCAAATCATTTTGAGTAAAACTGGCAAAAGCAAACAGGTAAATATAACGCCGGTTAAAAATGAGGACAAGTATGCCCAATATAAGGAAGCCGTCAACATTCTGCGCCTCTTTTTCGCCGGCCGATGCCTGCCAGTACCAGGGCTACATGCCAGAACTGCTTCCCGCGGTGCATAAACCCTTTCCAGTTCTGGCCTGTTTCATTATGGCGCATGTTCACAGGCACTTCAAGTATCCTGAAACCCTGTTTTGCAGCAGTGATCGTCATACTGACCTCGACACCAAATCCCGCCGCAAAAGGCGCTGTTTTTTCCGCCACCTGCCGTGTCATTGCACGCTGTCCGGACAGCGGAGATTCCATCACCAAACCCGTATGGCGCCTGATGCCTTCCCTGGCCAGCCCTTTTACCAAACCGAAGCCGCCTTTACGCTTACTTTTTGGAAAACGGGCAATGGTCATATCGGCGATATCGTTCATTACAGGGTCAATCAAACGTTTTGCCTCGGCTGCGCTTGAACCAAGGTCGGCGTCTAAAAAAACGATGATTTCCGCTGTCAGTTCCTTTATCCCACAGTTTAAGGCCTCTCCTTTGCCTGAATTGGCAGGCAAAGATATAACATTAGCCCCGGCAAGGCGGGCTTTTATTGCTGTGTCATCAGCCGAACCATCGTCTATTACAAGGACTCCGTTAATTTCAGGCAGATCAAGGATTGCGCTGACAGTATCCGAAATCCTTTCTTCCTCATTGTATGCAGGGATTAAAACCTCAACTGTTTTACCTGACGGCATCCTTTACTCCAAGCTCAACGCCGGAACTAACTTTTGCGCAGTCGGCTTTATTCCGTAATGACCCGCTTGGCCTGCTATGGCCATAACAAGAGCAGCCTGTCCGGAAACGGTATCAATATCGTCCACAGTGCTGATTCTCTTTTTTTGGTATTCTTTCATATATGAATAAGCAGTTGTAGTTTCTTCAACTCCGTAAACCGGTATCTGCCCGGCCAGCAGCAGATCGATCATCAAAAGGTCGACCGAACTGTTTTTATCAATCTCGTGTTCCTGGCTGCCGCCGGCAATAATTACTCCGTTTAATGGTTTTCCATACTCTCCGGATACTTTTAACAATCCTGCTTTCACAAGGGAATCAATCTCTTCAGGATTGCCGGCTCCAAGCAGCCCCCCGACAATGGCGCCGGCCAGGCGGGCAGCCAGCTGATTCTCGTTTAAGTTCCCCCAACCCTTTTGCCCTTTAAGCAGTTCTTTATTAGCCGGTTCGTTCAGATCCCCGATTAAAGTGGTTACCGACGACACCTCTGCGCCGGAAAGCTGGACGGCCTCAATTATGTTGTTCGAAAAACTGTAATTGTTAGTTTCAATAATGGCCAACTTGTACCCCTGAAGGCGTCCTTTGACCAGAAGAGGCAGAACCTGTTTTTCAAAATCTCCCTGAGCTTTATAATTTAACTTGAGCGAGGATAATTCGTTTTCCACCATCTCATTTTTTTTGCGCAGCTGTTCTATTTGAACCTCAAGCCGGTCAGTAAGCTCCTTCTGCCTGCTGACTACAATATCGCTTTTTAAGAAAATCCCACCAACCAGTATTCCCAGCCCCAGAGCTAAAAAAACCGCTACCAGGGAAGCAATATGGTATCTGAAATCAATAATCATTGCTAAATCCCCAGGAACAGTTTAAACTGCAGGTAAACAAGGCGCAACAGTTCCCTCGTAACGGGTGAAACAAATACGATGACACCCAAAGGCAGCAATGCCGCCAAAACTATTTGAGCGAGGTAACGGGCTTTTATCCGTCCCCTGTATAATTTACTGACTCCCTTGGCATCGACTAAAATTGAGCCGATTTTCATTCTGACTAAAAGTGTGCTTGCCATTCCGTGACGGCCCTTTTCTAAAAATTCTTCAACACTGGAATGTGTTCCTACCGCCACAATGAGCTCGGCCCTTTGCTCGTAAGCTAAAAGCATGGCTATGTCCTCGCTCGTTCCCGGAATAGCGAAAGTCCTGGCCGGCAGACCAAGGTTTTTGATTCTTTCAAGGCCGGGCGCCCGCCCGTTTGGATAGGCGTGCACGATCAGTTCCGCCCCGGAAAAGAGGGTATCGTTACTGACGCTGTCCATATCTCCGATAATAATGTCCGGCTTATAGCCAAACTCCCAGAGTGCGTCCGCCCCCCCGTCCACACCGATCAGGACGGGTTTAACCTCACGGATATATGACCTGACGGCCTCCAGGTCTTCTTTATAATTTTGTCCGCGCACCACCACTAAAACGTGTTTGCCCTTTAAAACAGTGCTTATCGTAGGGATATTATACTCGCCGGCGACCATTCCCAACTCGTTTTTGGCGTGCTCGATCGTATTCTCCACGAAATTGGAAAATACTTTGTTCATATTTAGATTTGCCTGGGCCATTTTCTCCCGGATGTCTTCGATTTCCAGAGACTTGCTGTTTCCTATATATTTCCCGTCAGCATATATGTCATTGTCAATTATTTCAATAACCTGGCCTTCCTCAACACCCATAACATTCTCGCCGGCTGCATCCAGTAGCGATAGACCCGACTGGACAAGTAAAAGCGGTCCCGGATTCGGGTAATAACCGGTTATCGAAGAAGCGGCGTTGATAACGGCTTTTGGCCGTGCAGCTACTAAAGATTGAGCGGCCAAATTATCCAAGTCGCTATGATTAATTATTGCAATTTCACCAGGCATCAGACGTTTGACCAGGTCTTTTGTCCGGCGGTCAACTCTAGCTGTACCCTTAATGTACATTGCAACACCCCAAAAATTTATGCCAGGAGCTAACTTGCTTTGGATTCAATCCTCAATTTGTCGGCTATCATGGCAATAAATTCAGAATTGGTTGGTTTGCCTCTTTCCAGATTAATAGTGTATCCAAAAAATTTGGTCATCATTTCTACATTTCCGCGATCCCAGGAAAGTTCTATCGCATGCCGGATGGCTCTTTCAACCCTGCTGGGAGTTGTCTGGTATTTCTGTGCGATCATGGGGTATAATTCCTTTGTAATTGCGCCAAGTAAGTTAATTTCGTTAATCACCATCAAGATTGCGTCTCTTAAATAATGATACCCCTTTATATGCGCAGGGACACCCATTTCATGAATAATATTTGTCACGGCGATATCAAGATTTCTTGGTTTGACCGTGGAGATGTACTGGGATAAATTAAGCCCGCCTGCTAACTGGCGAATACGTGTGGCCAGAACTAAAAAATCAAAGGGTTTAAGCAGGTAGTAATCCGCTCCAAGTTCCATAGCCCGCTGGGTAAATGCCTCCTGGCCAAACGCTGTAAGAATGATTACCTTCGGTTTCGTATTTGAAGCCCCACCGGCAGCCAGTTTTTCTAATACGCCGATTCCATCAAGGTGAGGCATTATGACATCTAAAACAACTACATCCGGACTTTGCTCCTCAATTTGGTGAAGTGTCTCGAGCCCGTTGTATGCAATTCCGGTAAGTATGAAATCTTCTTGCTGATTCATGTAGCTTTTCAGTAGCTCGCAAAATTCCTTGTTATCATCAGCGATAAGTACTTTGACTTTCTTGTTACTCATACTTTTTACGCGGCCTCCTTTTCTTTTTTCCCCCAGGTATTTATATCCATTTGATTCGACGGCGAACTTTAAAACTCCTGCAGGGTTTTAAAATGTACTTTTATATTACAATATCTCTCATTTGAGATCAGGCAGGCTTCTGCAAATCGCTATTTAAAAGGAAAAAGCCGGCTTCACGGAGCATCCATTCAGCCGGCACGCCAAAACCTCGTTTGGGATCATTGATAAAAACGTGAGTCACGGCGCCTATAAATTTTCCGTTTTGGATTATCGGGCTTCCGCTCATACCCTGGACAATGCCGCCTGTTTTGCTGATTAACTTTTCATCAGTGACCCTGATAACCAGTCCCTTTCCGCCCGCCCTGTTGTGTAAAATAATTTTTTGAATTTCAATGTTAAAACATTCTATTTTATCCCCTTTAAGAACTGTCAGAATCTGCGCCGGGCCTTCCTTTATTTCATAACACATAGCCACAGGCAAGGGTTCTTTATAGAAGAACTTGTCCGGCGGTTTCCTAAGCTTTCCAAAGATGCCGACGCTGGTATTTTTGGTTATTTCCCCGAGCAGTTCGGGCTTGCCCCTGTAAAATCCTACTTTTTCCCCGGGTTTACCTGCTTTTCCCGGATAAACTCCCTGAACTACGGCATTTGTTATCTGGCCTTCGGTGAGATTAATCTTTTTGCTTGTATCCGCATCCGTGACCATATGTCCCAGTGCCCCGTATTTGTTTGTCTTTGGCTCATAGAAGGTAAGCGTACCCATCCCGGCGGCGCTGTTGCGAACAAACAAGCCTATCCTGTACCTTCCTGTTTCCCTGCAGTATAATGGTGAAAGGGAGATCCTCATGTCTCGTTTTCCCCGTTTTACTTCGAGGTTGATCAGAGTCTTTTTATTTCCCAAATTATCAATCTCATCCTGCAAAAGCTTGTCGTTTCTTACTTCCTTCCCATTTATTTTAACTATTACATCGCCCGGTAAAATACCTGCTTTTTCGGCAGGGTTATATTTAAATCCCCGCGAGCCCCCTATGGGCGTGTAACCTGCTACTATGACTCCTTCAGAATGCAGGAAGATCCCTATCGAATGCCCCCCGACCATAACTTTTACCGGATCTACCACATTGACTGAAACCTGCCGGAAGGGTATTAAACCGAACAATTTTATCTTCATCTTAATTGGGCCGGAACTCGAAGCTACCGGAATACCGCTTTGCAAAAACAATTTTTCATTGTTTTCACTGCTGTAGACCTGCATCGCAGGGTTTCGGCCATATTTGTAGCCGGCCAACTGAGGCAGCAGAGGATCCCCTACATTAATGTTTTGTTTTACCGGAAGCAACGCCAAGTCCTTTACCGCTGCCGTATATAAAAGCAGAACAACAAACAGCATGAGAAAATTTTTGAGATAATTTGGTTTCAGGCAGCACCCCTCCTTTATTATTCCTCTTTGCCAGCAATCACAAAAATAATCTTAAAAACCAGAGATATACATTAAAACAACTAAATATTTTGCGCATTCTTAAGTTAACCTTTATAAATAGCTAATATACTGCCTAAATGTACCGTTATTTACAGCTATAGCGCTATTTTGACTGCATTCTTATTAATTTAAAAAAAATAAACTCCCGTAAAAACAAAAAAATCCCGTTTTACGGGAGTTATTATTTAACAATTGTGTCAATTGGGGTCAGGCTTGACTTATTTAAATAATTGACTTATTGAAGAAGAAAAAACAAGAAAAATCGTTTGTTTTATTTTGAAAATCATTAGCAAAGGGAACTCAATGCCTTAAGTACAGGATTTTAAGGATACCTTGACTTGGAAAGAGCGGCTGGATCGTGGGTGGCCAAGACGCGGGTTTTGTCTGCTTTTACTATATTAGAAATGAAAGCGATGCTTCTCCAGGTCGCCTGGCAATCCATGAAATGGCCCGTCATTGTATAGGGTGTGCGTTTTACGGGATTTCCCGTCAGATTATCCTGAACCATCACAGCATCGCCGCAGATGATATAAGGGCCGTTTTCTGTTTCTACAACAACAGACATACTCCCCGGAGTATGTCCAGGCGTTGGAACCATGATGACCTGATCAACAATTTTATGTGGAACCAGGTCAATAGTCCTCATCCTGGGAATAGATTTTGTATACCAGGGTGTCAGGCCGATATTCCAATGCTCGTAATAAAAATAATGAGGCGGCAGAGGCATCAGCGCATAGGTCAGTTCCTCTTTCGCCACATAAATTTCAGCGTTTTTGTATTTGTCCAGGTGGTAGGCATGATCCCAGTGAAGATGTGTAAGCAGAATAATGTCTATTTCCTCGGGTTTAGCACCTATTTTCTCCAGAGCGGCCATAGACTGGCCCGGAGTTACCCGGCAGTTCGTTTCGTCATGCCACATGTCTGCGTGCTCCTGATCCGACACGCCTGGATCAACCAGGATCTTTTTTTCGGCTCCTTCAATATAATAACAGAGTAACTTGGCTTTCCAGGGAACGCCCATTCCCTCTTTTTCCATGGACATACCTTGATCAACAACGGCGTCCCCGAGATCTAACGGGTAAATGGTAAGCCTGCTCATTCTTTTTCAACCGGCGTTTCCATAGTTCCAATGACACCGCTTTCTGCCAGTGACCGCATTTCGTCATCCGTCATCCCCAGCATTTCAGAAAGAACTTCCCTGGTATGCTGGCCTAGAACCGGGGCCGGCTTTTCAATCCGGCAGAGTGTTTTGGAAAACTTAATCGGAAAACCGGCCGTTAAAAATTTTCCGGCAACCGGGTGTTCAACTTCCAAAACCATATCCTGTCCCCACATATAAGGGTGTTCAATTAGTTCTTTGACAGTATTGACGCGGCCGCAGGGAATTCCTTTCTCTTCAAACAGCCTTACCCAGTAAACGCTTGTATTTGTAAGAAAAATATTCCCGAGTATCTCATCCAAATCATATTTATTCTGGACACGCAGTATGTTCGTGGCAAAACGCGGGTCAGTGATTAAGTCTTCCCTTCCCAGACATTTGCACAACATGGAAAACAGTTTGTCGTTTCCTGCAGCCATAACAATTGTAGAATCAGAGGTTTTATAAGAAGCAAAGGGAGCCAGCGAATGGTGTTTGTTGCCAATCCTTAAGGGGATTTTGTTAGTAACTTTATATTGACTGAGGTAGTTCCCCATAAAAGCCACCAAACAGTCAAGCATGGCCACATCAACCTGTTGGCCGCCCTGGCCTCTTTCACGGCCATAAAGGGCTGCAATTACACCGATGGCCGTATAAAGACCTGCGCCAATATCACCAATGGAGATTCCGGAACGCAGAGGTTCTCCTCCCTCAGGACCAGTCAGGCTCATTACGCCTCCAATTGCCTGCACAATAATATCATATGCCGCTCTTTCCTTGAAAGGGCCTGTGCTTCCAAACCCCGAGAGAGATGCATGTATTATATTGGGATTGATTCCAGACATTTTTTCAAAGCCAATATCCAGCTTCTCCATAATTCCTGTTCGAAAGTTTTCAACTACTACGTCGCTGTGTTTGACCATTTCAAGGAAAATTTCTTTGCCCTGTTCTTTTTTCAGATCTAGAGTGATGCTTTTCTTCTGGTTGTTGTAGCTCATGAAATAGGCGCTTTCACCGTGAACATAAGGAGTAAAAGCACGGCTGTCGTCCCCCTTGCCGGGGATTTCTATCTTAATAACCTCTGCTCCCAGGTTGGCCAGAATGGCTGTACAGTAAGGGCCTGACAGTATACGTGTTAAGTCAAGTACGCGAACGCCATCCAATGGTTTGGCCGCCAAACATAATCCCCTCCGCTTTTGTCAAATATTTTTGTCTAATTAGAAGTTCTATTTCTGATTATATAACTAAATAAATAACCATATTTTCTTTATGTAGGATAACATAACGTTTCACTCCTGTCAAGAATTCAAATATTTTCTTTCCAAATATATCAAGTTGCTATAAAGAAGCGGCAATAATGTTTGAACTTTCAATTATAATAAACATTGACAATACTTTCTGATTTTTATATTATTTAGCTGCCAACTGAAGAATTTAAAGAGGTGGGTAAGATGAACAGCCCTGAAAAAGAAAATGCAAAAAGAATTGAACATGATCTTATTGGTAAAAGGAGAGTGCCAAATGATGTTTACTGGGGAGTTTATACTTTACGCGCCCAGGAAAATTTTGCCGTTTCCGGATACAGGCTTCATCCTGAATTTGTTCGCGCCATCTGTCATGTAAAAAAGGCCTGCGCTCAAGTAAACATGAAACTGGGTTATTTGGATAGAAAGATTGGCGAAGCGATAATACAGGCCAGTGATGATATCATCAATGGAAGCCTGCTTGATCAGTTTCTTGTTGATGTATTTCAGGGCGGGGCCGGAACTTCGACAAATATGAACACCAACGAAGTTATTGCCAACCGCGCTCTAGAAATATTAGGAGAAGAAAAAGGAAATTATCAGATTATTCATCCCAACGATCATGTAAACTTACACCAGTCAACTAACGACACTATTCCTACAGCAATCAGAATTGCAATGATTGTCCTTTTCCGCAACCTGCCGATAGCTGTTACAGAGTTGATTAATGCGCTTCAGGACAAGAGCAGGGAATTCGAAGGCATCCTGAAAATGGGCAGAACACAGCACCAGGAAGCGGTCCCTTTAACCCTTGGGGATGAATTCAGCGCCTATGCCGCAGTTATTAAACGGGACAGGGCAAGGTTCTTGGAATGCGAGGACGCTTTAAACCGCGTAAATCTGGGAGGAACAGCAATCGGCACCGGAATAACGGCGCCCAAGGGATTTGGACGCATGGCGGTGGAAAGGATTAATAAAAATACCGGCCTCGGGCTTGTCCCGGCGGGTAATTTGATTGACGCAACCCAGAACCTTGACTCCTTTGCGCTAGTATCCGGCATGTTGAAGATACATGCCGCAAACCTATCCAAAATCACAAGCGACCTGATGATGCTGAATTCAGGGCCGCGGGCCGGAATTGCTGAAATAATGCTGCCGGAAGTCCAAGCCGGTTCATCAATCATGCCCGGCAAGGTCAACCCGGTAATTGCGGAGATGGTCGAGCAGGTAGCCATGAGGGTTATTGCCAACGATTATGTCGTTTGCGAGGTTATCCGCCGCGGCCGCCTTGAATTAAACGCCTTCCTGCCCCTTCTTTCCCATGGCTTGTTTGAATCAATATCGATTCTGGAAAAAGCTGATCATTTATTCGCATCAAGATGTATCCGGGGTATTACAGCAAACGAAAAGGCCTGCCGGGATCAAATGGTAGCAAGCTGGAAAAACTGGGGTTTGACCGCTCTTGTTCCTCACCTCGGTTATGCCAGGTGCACTGAACTGGCCACACGGGCAAAGCAAATGGGTACCACCCCAAGAGAAATAATCCTCAGCGAAGGAATTTACACTGAGGATGAACTTGATCAGATACTTTTTGACGAACAATGCTTTAAAAGAATCTAACAGTTAATAAATATTGAACATAAAGAGGGGAAGTTGCTTATTAAAGCAATGTTCCCCTTCCGTCTAAAACAAGCAGGCCATTTTCATAAACAACTACCGGGTTGAGGTCAAGTTCCTTAATTTCTGCGTTTTTCTCAATCAGTTTGGATACTTTTAAAAGCACGTCTACCAGTGTCTCACGATCCGCCGGGGGGTTCCCCCTGTAGCCTTCCAAGAGAATATTCCCCTTCACTGACCCAAGCATGTCAAAGGCATCTTTCCTTGTAATGGGAATCAACCTAAAGGTCACGTCTTCAAAAATTTCCGCAAAGACTCCCCCAAGACCGAACATGATTACCTTGCCAAAATGATTGTCGGTAGTCACGCCGATGATCACTTCCGTTCCGGCGCTTGCCATGGGCTGTACGGTTACGCTTATCTCCGGCTCCTGATCGGCGACTGCCGCCCTGATTTCGCGAAAAGCCGCCCTGACCGAGTTTCCATCAGGCAGGTTAAGTTTTACTCCTCCGCAATCTGATTTGTGGGTATAGGCAATAGAATGAATCTTAAGAACTGCCGGGTAGCCGAACTTTTCGGCCAGTTGGACCGCCTGGTCTTCATTATGCGCTACCTCGCAGGGGGTAACCGCTACTCCGTTTATGGCAAGAAGCCGTTTGACCTCATCCTCGAAAAGCAGCTTTCTCCCGTCAGATTTAACCTTATCTAGAATTTCTTTTACCTGCACTTTAAACACCTCCTGCGTTTATCCTTGGGTCTGACTGGAAATTATTTGTTTGTACTCGTATAATGCGTAAACTGCCCGGGCTGCCTCTCTTGCGTTAATATATAAAGGAACGCCTTCTTTTTGCAGTATCTCCCTGTCTTTAGCAGAATCCCCGACAGTGGAAACGTAATAGGCCAAGGCCGGCTTATTCCATTTTTTCCGCACATCAATGATTTCCTGTGAAGGAAAACGCCAGTTCTTATGCAGGCAATAGATAGCCATCATAATATCCACCGAAGGATCACCCAGGACAGCATCGGCAATTCTGCCGTATGTGAGGGCAGGAAACCCAAGTCCTGCCGCATCCAACGGGTTTTTCAGGACAACAGGCGGGTTTTGGCCGATAACGTCCCGGACTTTTTGATATGTTTCCGGCGCATACTTTGGCAGTTCACAGCCTAGCTGTAGCATGTAGTCGGCCGCCACTATACTTGGTCCTGCCGTATGAGTTAAGACTCCGACTCTTTTTCCCTCCGGCAACTGCGAAAGTGAAAGAGCCTTACAGCATGCGACCAGTTCTTCTACTGTATCAGCAACTATCGCTCCGTTTTGCTTTAAAATATCCTTGTAAAGTCTGTATGGTCCCGCCAAACTGCCCGTGTGCGTCATGGCCATGTAGTCCGATTCCTTTGTCCGGCCAGCTTTAAAAACAACAACAGGTTTCTTCAGGCAGATTTCCCTGATCAGTTTGACAAATTTTAAAGCATCCTCGGAGCCCTCCATAAATACACCGATAACCCTTGTGGCAGGATCATCCCCCAGGTAGGTTAAATAGTCGGAGAACTCGAGCGCTGCCCGGTTCCCGACCCCGATCCACTTATTCATACCCATCATCTCGTCGAGGGCTTTTTGCATGATTGTCAGGCCCATGCCGCCACTTTGAGAAATAATTGATACCCCGCCCTTGATTAACCTCAAGGGATAAAAGGTGGCGTAAAAATTTCCGTCATCGTTGATGAATCCGAGAGTGTTGGGGCCGATCAGGGGGATACCGAGTTCATTCGCTCTTTCAGTAAGTTTGTTTTCAAGTTTTACTCCTTCGGCGCCCACTTCCCCGAACCCGCCTGCAATGCTGAGAATCCCTTTGACTCCGCACTGTGCACATTCCTCCAGAACGTTCACAGTGCTTAACTGGTTCAGCGCGATTACCGCCACATCAACGGGGCCGGGGACTTTATCCAGGCTGGGGTACACGTCATATCCCAGGATATTCTTGAGTTTTGGATGTATCGGATATAAGGGCCCCTTAAACCCGCCGTATACTATACTTTCAAAAATATTAAATCCGACCTTTTCCGGGTCGGCGACTGCTCCTAAAACAGCGGCGCTGCGGGGATAAAAAAGCGGATGAAGATCTTTTTTCATGCGGCTTCCTCCATTCACAACTGCATTATTTGAACAAATAGTCATAATATTGCTTTATTTTATACTAGATGAATTATTGTAATTTCTTTGCGAATAAAAAAGGGGGCTTTTTTCAAAACCCCCTTTTTTTATCAAGCCATTTTTAGAAGTCAGGAGTTAAAACAACTCTCTTCAATAGTTTGCCGGCGTGGGTTTCTTCGAAACCGGCGGCGATCTGGCTCATCGGCCGTACGTCTACGAATGGTTCAACCTTGATTTTTCCATCCAGAACCATTTTCAGGACTTCGGGATAATACTTGGGCAGGCAACCCCATGTCCCTTCGATTTCGGCGTCAAAAGCCATCAACCGGGAAAGCATGTATTCAACCTTATGCATGCCGAATCCGACAACCATCATTTTGCCCACAAAGGAAAGGAAATTCAGGGCAATTTCCTGGCCGATCTTTGTCCCGGTGGACTCGAAGATTTTCCACCCTACGTTGGGAGGAAGACCATTTTCTTTGCAGTAAGCACGAAACTCTGCAGTAATGGCCTTCATGTCTTTGTCCTGCGTGCTGATTGCACAAGTTGCGCCGAAACTTAAAGAACGCTCCAGCTTTTCCTTGTTGCGGGCAATGGCTACTACCGCCTTGGCGCCCATGGCGCCTGCAATCTGGGTCAAGTAGGCGCCGATTCCGCCCGTTGCGCCGGTTATCATTACAAGGTCCCCTTCCTTAACACCGGCTTTAATTAAAGCCTGGTAGGGGGAGGTAATCGCGTCCGCTACTACTGCCAGCCACTCCAAAGGCATGCCTTTTCTGTCTTCGACTACGCAAAGGTCCTCTGCGGGAACGGGGATATGGCTGGAGAAGCCGCCGTACATACCCAGACTGTTGCCGGGCATTTTCTGCGCCAGGCAGCGGTTGCCCCTGCCGGAAGCGCAGATTGCGCATTTGTTGCAGGGCATGACTGCCGGAATGATAACTTCCTTGCCAACCAGATTATCTGGTCCTGCAACAACCGTGCCGCTGATCTCGTGTCCGAGGGTCAGAGGGGGCTTGTTGACGGTTGGTACGCCATCATAAAAATAGCCAACGTCAGTGTGACAAACACCACAGGCTGCGACTTTCACCAACGCTTCGTCCGGCTGCAGCTCCGGAACGTCAATGCTCGTCTTCAGTAATTTACCGGGTTCAATCATTTGCCATGTGTCAATCTTTGAAGGTACACCCATTATGTAATTTCCTCCTTATAACTTTTTTATCTTTGCTACTTAAAACTCAAAGCCAACCGCTTTTTTGCGGTTTATTTGCCCTGCCAGACTGGGCGCCTTTTTTCCATAAAGGCCTTTAGCCCTTCCTGCGCATCGGCGGTGGCCATCATTTCCTTAAGATAAATGCGGTCTATATCCTTGATGCCCTCTGCAAAACCCTTCCCCATGCCGGTCCTGGCGGCTTTTTTGGTCATGGCCAGGACAACCGGGCTAAGCGCGGTAAACTTCTTTAAATATTCCATGGCGCTTTCTTTGAAATTATCCGCCGGAAGGACTTTATTGACTATACCAAACTTCTCGGCCTGTTCGGCGCCGATTACGTCTCCGCTTAAGAGAAGATCCATGGCCCTCGGCCAGGAACAAAGCTTGGGCAACACGAAACAAGCGACAGGCGGGAACACGCCAACCTGGATTTCAGGCTGGCCGAGTTTGGCTTTCTCCGATGCGATAACCATGTCGCAGAAAATGACAACTTCGCAGCCGCCGCCGAGCGCGGCGCCGTTGACCAGGCAAACGATCGGTTTTTCCACTGCGTCCATGGCCAGGAAAAGGCGGTCAAAAACGTCGATCATGCTGTCCACCTTGTCAGGGGTATGGTCGGCGACATCTACGCCCGCCGAGAATGCTTTTCCTTCGGCATCCAGGATTACTATGCTGCCCGGCTCATCTTTTACCCATTTAAAGGCCTCGACCATTTCTTCCATCATGGGAATTGTTAAAACATTTAGCGGGGGGCGGGCAAGCGTTATCGTAATAACACCGTTCTTACTCCCGACTTTAAGAGTTTTAAAAGCCAAAATTATTTCACCCCTTATAACTGGAGTAGTTAAAATTCACCGAATAAACCAGGAATACCAGGCACTGGACATAAATCAGCGCCTGGTATCCCATTAACTATCGCTATTTGCCTTCCAAACGGGGACCTAAAACGGCGTCGACCAGTTCCTGATCGAACGGATGTCCCTCATTACCCAGCTGTCTGTACTTGATGAAGTCAATGACATCTTTGCCGGTGAGTTTCTTGGTATTGAAAGCGTTGAATCCGAGGTAAGCTTCGCCCATCATGTTAGCTAACAGCCAATGACGGTTGGGCAGCTTGGCCTGATCCCAGAAGAACTTCTTCTTGGCCCGGACACCGTCGATGGACATCATCAGGCAGTGGGGGAAGAGGTTGGTGAAGGTCCAGAGCAACTTGTCGACTTCGGCGTCTAAGAGCGAGAAGTCAACCGTACATTCCTTGACAAGAGCTCTTCCCTCGGCAAGAGCAGCGCCCGTCTTGTTTTCGCCGTAGACGATCTGGCCGCCGTCGATGTACTTGTCTGTAATTACGTTGGGGTTGGGAATCCACTCGTCGCCCTTCTTTAATACGGGGACGGCCTTGGTGATCATACCCCAGTCAACAGCCTTGTAGGCGCTGATCATCTGGCAGGAAATACAACTAAACATTCCCCGCTCAGCTCCAATGTACCAGGGCAGGAAGTCTGATGCGCCGCCAACCGGGGCGGAACCGTGTCTCGGACCGGCCTGACCGAAGATAGCCATGTCTGAGGATACTGCCAGGTCACAGGCGCCGCCGATTTCCTGGCCGCCGGCCACACGCATGCCGTTTACCCTGCAGATAACCGGCTTTTTGCAGTTCAGGATGGCGTCAACCATACCGTTGAAGAGATCCATGTATAGACCGTATTCTAGAGTCATGGAATAATACTCGGAATATTCCTTTGTGTTACCGCCGGTGCAGAAGGCGTTGCTGCCGACTGCCGTGAAGACCGCGGCAACTACCGTGCGGTCCATGGAAGCCTTATGGAAACCGGCGATAACTCCCTTGACCATTTCCGTGGTGTAGGAGTTGAACTGCGCAGGGTTGTTCAGGGTTATCCAGGCGCTGTTTACGCCTTCTACCGGGTTGCCCTTCGGATCGATAATGGGCTTTAACTCGTAAATTACACAGGGCGCTTCGGTACCAAACCATTGATCGGTGAAGATATTGTGGTCTTTTGCGCCTGATTCGCGCGGCCATTTGTTAATATCCATTAGCTACTACTCCCCCTTATATTTTTTAAATTTTATATGGTTGTATTATAAAATCCCGTGTACAAGCATGTCAATAGTAAATAACTTTTTCTAATTGCCATTGTGCAGCTATACGGCAAACAAAATATTCTATTCGGCAGCTACAAACTCATGGGCTATCTGGCCGTTTTCATAATTGACCACAACCGGTTTTACGGTCATGCCAACTTTGATATCCGTACCCTGCATAGAACTGACCAGCCGCCCGAACATCCTGAAGCCGTCGAAATCCACCACCGCCAGCAGGTAGGGCAGATCGCCCTCAAAGCCGGTAGGGGCATATTTGACGTTTGTAAAAGTAACCAGCTTGCCCTTGTCAGGAACCTTGACCCATTCTAAAGAGCCGCTTAAGCAACCCGGGCAATCCATCCTAGGAGGAAAATAGGTCTTGTCGCACTTGGGGCAATGGGTTGTGAATACTTCGCCACTTTCCAGCTTATCGACGTACTCGCCTACTTTTGTAATTGCGGTAAAGCTCTTCCGTCCAAACTTTTCAAACCCCACGTTGTTCTACCTCCCCAATATTAAAACGTTCCCGTAGATACCTACACCGCCGATATTGTGAACGAGGCCGATTTCAGCATTCGGCACCTGGATGGCGCCCGCCTCTCCGCGTAGCTGCAGGACAATCGTCCTTAGCTGCGAACCGCCTGTAGCGCCGATCGGATGCCCTTTGGACAGCAGCCCGCCGTCTACGTTAACCGGAATTTTGCCTTCGAGATATGTTTCTTTATCGCGGATCAGCTGAGGGCCTTCTCCTGGTTTGGCAAAGCCAAGAGCCTCGTAGGCCAGAATTTCCGCAATGGTGAAGCAGTCGTGAACTTCGGCCACGTCAATATCCTGCGGCCCTACGCCGGCCATGGCGTAGGCCTTTTCTCCGGCTATGCGCGCGCAATCCAGGCCCCTCATATGTTCCCTGCTGGCCAGGTTCATCGGCGCGTTGGCTGAACCGACACCCATAACCCAAACCGGCTTCTTGCTGAGTTCCTTGGCCCTGTCAGCCGAGGCTAAGATAACACAGGAGGATCCGTCTGCATTTGCACAGCAGTCCATTACTTTTAAGGGACTGGAAACAAGACCCGCTTCCATCACCTGCTCAAAAGTGACCTTCTTACGGTAGACTGCCTTTTCATTTAACTGTCCGTATGTTGACGCTTTAACACGGACCAGGGCCAGATCCTCCGACTTCGTGCCAAAGTTGGCAAAATGCGCCTGGGCGTACATGGCATAATATGCGGGCATGGATGTCCCGTAAGGAGACTCCCACATTACGTCGGCGCCGCGCCCCATGCGCTCCTGGACATCCTGGGAGGTGATTTCGGACATCTTCTGGAATCCCAGGACACAAACAACATCGTAAACTCCGCTCTTGATAAATGAGTACGCGATAGCAAACCCTGTCGTACTTGAGGAACACAGGGATTCAACCATAAAGGCAGGCGACGGGTTTAGCCCCAGGTACTCATTAATTAAGCTCGAGGGACTGCGCTGCTTATCGTACTCGGGAGCGCAGCAAACAATTAAAGCTTTGATTTCCTTCGAGGGAATCCCCGCATCCTGCATAGCTTCCCTGTAGGCTTCAAAACATAATTCCCGAATACCACCGGGATAACCGCGCACAAAAGCGCTCTGGCCTACTCCAATAACGGCCACATCTTTATCAGGCATCGTCAAACCTCCTATAAGTACATTTATTTGCCTAAAGCATTACCATACCGCCGTCCACACAGATGGTCTGCCCGGTTACATATGATGATTCCTCAGAGGCTAAGAATGACACAACTGGTCCAATCTCCTCAGGCGGCGCCCACCTTCCCAGCGGAATGCGCTCCAGGTACTTGTCTTTAAAACGGGGATCGGTAGCGATTACCTTGGTCATATCAGTCTCCGCCATTGGGGAGATGCAGTTCACCCGGATGTTGTACCGGGCTAGTTCCTTAGCTGCAGATTTGGTTAAAGCGTGTACCCCTCCCTTTGCTGCTGTATAATTTACCTGTCCTATTGTGCCCATCAAGCCGGCTGAGGAAGTAACGTTGATAATGGAACCGGTCTTCCTTTCCAGCATTGTGTTGGCTACGGCCTGAATGCAGTAAAAAGTCCCCGTGAGATTGATCCGGATAATATCATCCCATACTTCTTCGGACATCTTAAGAAGCATGGCCGGCTTGCTTATTCCCGCATTGTTGAACAAGCCGTCGATCTTCCCGAAGGTGCTCATTGTCTGGTCAACCATAGCCTGCACCTCGGAGCGCTTGCCTACGTCAGCCTTGACAGCTATGACCTTGCGTCCAAGGTCCTTGCACGCTTTTACAATAGCGTCTTCTTCGGAAATTTTCCGGCTGACCAGGCACAGATCTGCTCCATCTTTGGCTAAAGAAATAGCTACTCCTTCGCCAATACCCATTCTTGCTCCGGTTACAACAATTACTTTTCCATCTAAGCGCACAATCTTTCCTCCTTGGTCTTTTTATTACCGTACCATTTTCTAACTTGATAAAAAGGGGACATCATCGCTGCCGCCCAAGGGCAGCTTCCCGTGTCCGGGTGAAACGGTTCTGCTGTCGCTTCTTCTACGCCGGTTTACATAGGCTTTCTTTAAATAAAGAACTGCGCGCTCAACCTTTCTTCCGGTTTCCTCCAGCGTGCTTTAAGTCAGCTATGCCCATAACTTCTTTATCTTTATCGAAGAAATCTATTAATTCGTCACGAAGCTATGTTTTTGAGGCGTCAACCTGAGAAAATCTTCCGTCGGGGGAAGTTCAACCGGGGGTATCGCTAACCTTAAGGCACATTACAGCAGCGGACCATCTAATTTCGGGCGTCCTTAAATCCCAGCCCTGATGTCTTTAGTTTCTCCTTGACGCTGTTCACTACCCCAGGCCTCGTTCTCTTAAAAAGAATGCCCCGGAAGGCCTGGTATCGTTTACGGCCGCTGCTTTTTGTTTACTGCGGCAACAATCTAAACTTTTTTCTCTTTCTACCTCTGCCGGTACCTGTTGTAAAAATCGCTACCCGCCTGCTGACTTAACCATCATGTTTAAAGGCGTTAAAAAGAACGCAGATGACTTTCCTCCGACGGGAAGGGTACGGTTTAGCCGAGGCGCAGACCTATGCCTTTTTTACTTGTGTCCTCTATAAAGATAGTAAAATATCTAAATATAAAAGAAAATCGCTAAAAAGAATGAGTAAGGATTTAAAAAAGGGCGAAAAAGGTAGTAACTCATTAGTGTTAGTCCATAAGCATGAAAAATGGTTGACAGTCGTGCGGACATGCGTTAGAATTCTTTTGGCGGAAAATATAAGTTTTTCAGCAGAAGGAGGCACATTGGTGGACACGGGGAAACCGAAACTTTTGATTATCTGCCGGGTAAGTCCCTCAGCCGTAATGCCAAAACAGTTGGAAACCAACCTGCGCCAAATACTGAAAAGATTCATCCAATCCTTCGATTTTTACTGGGTGGCGTTTATCCTGCTCAGGCATGACAAACTTCCCGTCTGCCTTGATGTTTATAAGAACTCGCATAAAAAGGACCATATCTGGGCCGCCCGCTGGCAGGACCTCTCCAGACACCTCTTTTTCCCGGACAGCCCGTTTGACTTAAGGGAATGGCTGAAATTATTCTCGCCGGCCGCCAAAACCACGCTGCCCGTGATGCTGCAGGTTGAGGAACCCAGCGGAACAATGGAAATTGTCATCTTTGACACCGACGCTGAAACTGCCCAACGCCTGCTCGTAAAAACAATGTCCCTGGGCAGGCATATGGCGGATATGATTCAGGAGTTTGTTTTCCGCAGTTCCCCAAAACGCACTCTTAGAAAATTAACAACCTGGCTGGAAATGGCCAGCACGATCAGTTCAACCCTGGATATCGGCCAGGCCCTGCATGTTGTCGCCCAACTGACGGCAGATCTTTTTTCCGCAAGAACTAGTCTCTTCCTCCTGGACGAAAATAAAAACCTTACTCCGGCGGTCGCCGTAGGAAGCTACGACCCTAAACTGCGCAACCAGTTTAGAGCTCTTTCAGGCCAAAAACCATACCCGGCCATCATCCAGGCAATCCAGACACAGCATCCGGTAATAATCACGCCTGAAAATATCTATAATTTGCTTCCGGCTGATATTATTGAGACCTTCAACTACCACTGGCTGATCGTGGTACCCATCCTGAACAAGGACAAAGCAATCGGGATAATGCAAGTTGACCGTCCGCGGGACAGCCGCCTGGAGGGCTTCGAAGACGAGGCCGCCGAAATTATTTTCGCCATCGCGCGCGTTACGGCCATAGCTATTGAAAACGCAAGGCTGATTGAAAAATTGGAGCAAAAAGAACTGCTCCTTCACAAGTTGGTCAATAAAATCATCACCGCCCAGGAGGATGAGCGCAAACATCTGGCTTCGGAGCTGCATGACAGCGTCATTCAGGCTTTAATTGCTATCTGGTACCGGCTGCAAAGGATTACTCCGACTTACAATTTACAGCCCGCTGATTGGTATGGAGAAATATCCAACCTGACCAATATTTTAGGAAATCAGATTCAGGATATAAGGCGGATTTTGTCAGGCTTAAGGCCGATGATCTTAGATAACTACGGACTTATACCGGCTATCAAGTCGTATACAAACGAAATTCAGGAAAAACACAATATCCCCATCGGCCTACATTTCAATCTCAATACGCCGAACGGTCATGACAGACCTCCCGAAGAAAGCATGGTTGGAATGGCGGCCAATCCGGGCGATAATCTGCGCCTGCCGCCCCAAACAGAAATAGCTCTGTTCAGAATTCTGCAGGAAGCGCTGACTAATATAATTAAACACGCAACTGCCACCAGCGTGGATGTTGAACTTATGGTCCGCAAAAAAGACATCCTGCTGACCATCAGGGATAACGGGACCGGTTTTAACCAGAGTTCGTTAGTTAACTCACAAAATTACAACCGCCTCGGCTTGGCCAGTATGCAGGAAAGAGCGCTCCTTTTAGGAGGAAATTGCATCATCGGCTCCCAGCCGGGAAAAGGAACCTGGATTTCAGTTAAAGTACCCTATACTTTGGATGTTGATGTTGAAGGGAGATTGTCTAATTGATACCAATTAAGTTGATGATCGTAGATGATCATGCGATGATCCGTGTCGGCCTGGCAACAATGCTGAGTGATTGCAAGGATATTTCCATTATCGGCAGCTGCTCCAGCAGCCAGGAAGCCGAACAGATGCTCCTTAACCAGAACGCCGATGTTATCCTGATGGACATAAAGATGCCGGACATCAGCGGTATTGAGGCCGCCAAGGAAATTCTGCGCAAAAAATCTCTGATTAAGATCGTCTTTCTGACTGTTTTTGAGGACGCCGAATTTGTGCGGCTGGCCCTGCAGTCCGGCGCCAATGGATATATCTTAAAGCATGTCTCCCGGGACAAACTCATTGAAACGATCAAGCGGGTACATCAGGGTGAGACCGTGATTGACCCGGCGGTACTGCACCAGATTATCAACGACTATGCAAAAACACCCGGAAATAATGAACAAAATTCAGCTCACCAGCGGGCCGAGCTTACACCCAGGGAACACGAAATTCTCCAATACCTGACCAGAGGCCTGACTAACAAAGAAATATCCACAGAGACACACCTGGCTGTCGATACCGTAAAAACCCACCTCCATAATATTTTTAGAAAATTGGGGGTAAAAAACCGGGCACAGGCCATTGCCCAAATAAGCAAAACCAAGGATAATCAGGCCGTCAACGGCAGTCTTTAGCTCAACCGGATTTTCTTCCATTACATACCCCTTTAATATTTCTTGTAATTCTTCAAAAACTGTATTTCTTTGTCCCCTACCGCCAATTTATTCTATCCCCCTGTCTTATAGAGCTTAAGTTTTCATATGAGAAATTCGATATTTAAGTATATAATACTTTTATTCCTATTTGACTTTTAGGATGTGATTCTTATTTACGCCTCAAAGCTTGGCCGGATTATGGTTATTGACGATGAACAAGACCTGATGACCGCTCTCTGCGATATGCTGGTAGGGCGCGGCTATGAGGCTCTCGGTTTTACTTCGGGCACAAAGGCCCTGGAGATTTTCAAAGAGCAGAAGTTCGATGTTGCGATCATCGATCTGGCCATGCCGGAGATGGATGGGGCCAAGCTTCTCAAAAGAATTCATGCCGTAGATAAAGACACAATCTGTATTTTGCTGACAGGCCAAAGTATGGTTAGCGCTGCAGTCGATTGCATGAAAAAAGGCGCTTTTGACTATATTTTAAAACCTTTCAAGCTAAACTCTCTTTTGCTCCCCTTATCCCATGCAATGGAAATAAGAAACCTTCGCCGGGATAACGAAAAACTGCGCGGGAAGTTGGCTGTTTCTGACATGTGCAAGGTAGTAAGCTCCGATGGTGAGCCGGATTTGATCTTAAACAAGCTGGCTGATGCTGTCTATGAACGGTTCGGAGCAGGGGAAGTGTCGATCCTTCTGCCCTCGGAAAGCGGCGATGAATTTTATGTGGCAGTATCCCGGGGCAAAAACTGGCAGGCTCTTATTGGATCACATATTCCACTTAATAAAGCGGTTTCCGGTATGGCGCCAAACTTGCTGGATGAAACAAACAACCGCCGGTTGAGACTTGTCCAGCCTCAGGCAGAAGCGGGGTCAACCATTTCCCTTCCGTTGCTGTTCAGAGGGAACCTTTCCGGAGCTCTGAATGTCACCTCCTCAGACAGGAAACCCTTCTCACCCGGACAGATAAAAGCCCTGGGAATGCTGATTCGCACTGCTGAAAACGCTCTGGAAAAAGCCAAGTTGTTTATAGAAAACAATCAAATTAAAAAAGAGACTCAAATAACCCTTCAAAAAATGAAAGTGCTTTTGGAAGAAACAATTATTGCCTTATCCAATACCGTCGAGGCAAGAGATCAATATATAATGGGGCACCAACTCCGTGTAGCCGAACTTTCCTCAGCCATAGCCATATTGATGAAACTACCGGAAAAGCAGAAAGAGGGTTTGCGAATAGCCAGTATCCTTCATGATACCGGAAAAATATGCATCCCTTCGGATATACTTGCAAAACCCGGACTGCTTAATGAAAACGAGTATAATCTAATCAAGAATCACCCGCTGACAGGTTTGGACATTTTAAAAAACATAGGCTTCATCTGGCCTGTTTCCCAGATAATCCTCCAGCATCACGAGCGGGTTGACGGCAGCGGTTATCCTTTTAACCTGCCCGGAGAAAACATTTTAAAAGAGGCAAAGATTCTCTCTGTCGCCGATGTTGTGGAAGCTATGTCCGCTAGCCGCCCATACAGGCCTGCGCTGGGCATCGAAGCAGCTTTAAAGGAGATCTCTGAAAAAAGGGGAACTCTTTATGATTCCGAAGTCGTCGACGCATGCCTGGAACTCTTTCAAAAAAAGGGTTTCAAGTTTGAGCCCAGAGTAAGCCTTACTTCTTAAAAGCCATACTCTTCCCCGGTAGCAGGGGGGGAATACAGTCTCAACAATATCCGCCGTTCAAGCCGCACTTTCCAGCTCTAGAACTTACCGTTTTCTTTTTCCCAGGGATTTAAGTATTTAACATATAGAATATTGATCTATAAATTTACTCATAACTAATATCTTCAGGAGTGTTTTCAATTAATACTGCCAATACTGCCCGGTTTTTAATTGTTGAAGATGATGTTGATTTGCTGAACGCTCTTTGTGAAATGCTGACAGGCGCCGGATATGAGGCTGTTGGATCTTCTTCGGGCGCCAGGGCTTTAAAGGTATTTGGCGAAAAAGAATTCGATGTCGTTTTAGCAGATCTGACAATGCCGGAAATGAATGGAACCGAATTGCTTAAAAAGCTGCACGGTGCTGATCCTGATCTCGTCTGCATTATTATGGCGGGTCAGGGCATTGGGAAAAAGGCGATAGCCCTGTTGAAAGAAGGAGCTTTTGACTTTATCTTGAAGCCTTTTAAGCTCAACTACCTGTTGTCTGTGCTACCCCGTGCCCTGGAAGTACGCAGGCTGCGAAAGGAAAAGGCAGCGCTGAGGAAGATGGTTGACATCTACGAGCGCTGCAGGAATATTACTTCAGAGCTAGACTTGGATGTTATTTTAAATAATACAGCCGAAGCCGTCCTTGATGTAAGTCAAACTGAAGAAACGTCGATTATGCTCCCTTCGGATGGGGGCAACGAACTTTATATAGCTGCAATCCGCGGAAAAGGCAGGTCGGATTTACTGAAAATCCGGATACCGGTTAATAAAGGAATCGCGGGTTGGGTTGCCAGCCACCAGGAGACATTAACCCTGCAGGGCAAAATTGACGATCCTCGCTTTAGCCCCGTTCAACCGCGATCCGATATTGGATTTTCTATTTCGATGCCGCTTTTGGCGGGAGAAAGATTTGTCGGGGTTCTTAATGTAAATTCGACAAAGGACAGGCCTTTTTCAATCCAAGTGATAAGACATATAGGGCTTTTGGCATGCGCAGCAGCAAGTGCGCTGGAAAATTCAAGAAAGCACAAAGAACTCCGGGAGATTGAACAGAAATACCGGCTTTATTTTGAAAACGCTTTTGAAGGCATCTTTCAAACCGCTTGGGACGGTAGGCTTCTGACTGTAAACAGAAAAATGGCAGCTATTTTCGGCTATAATTCCCCTGAAGAAATGATCTCCGGGGAAAAGACTTTTGATCAGTGGGATTTTTGGCCGGAATACAGGCGGCTTCTGGGTGCTCAAAACGAATTGAGGAATTTCGAACATTGCATACAACTTAAAAACGGCGGGAAAATCTGGATTTCGGCTAATGTAAGAACAGTTAAAGATGTCCACGGGAACATAACCTATTATGAAGGAACCATGCAGGACATCACAATGCATAAGTTTACGGAGGAAGAGTTGGTCAGGACGCGGGACTGCTACCTGACCCTTTTTGAGGAATTTCCCACTCCTGTTTGGAGATCCGGCCCGGAGGCTAATTTTGATTATTTTAACAAAACCTGGCGGCAGTTCACCGGCAGGACAATGGCTGAAGAGCTCGAAAGAGGCTGGACGGAAGGAATCCATCCCGAGGATCGTGAACTTTTTTTTGAAACCTACAGGGAAGCATTCTCAACCCGTAAAATATTTAACTGTGAATTTCGCCTGCGGCGCTGCGACGGCGCATACTGCCCGGTGATCAGCCTGGGAAAACCCTATCATGACTCAAAAGGAAATTTCTCCGGTTATATAGGAGCTTGTTACGATTTCAGTACACATCACAAAGCAGATGATAATAACGCAGAAACTATTCAGAAACTCGAAACAATTCTTAATGAAATAATTACTGCTTTTTCTTTAACCGGTGAGAAAAGAACTTTATACGGAGCTGGTCATCAGTTCCGGGTATCGGAACTGGCCTGTTCCATCGCAGCCTTATTGGGTTTTACAGAAAAAAGGATAAAGGGCCTGCGCACAGCCTGCATACTTCATGACATAGGAAATATTTACATCCCAACCGAGATATTGAGTAAGCCGGGCAAGCTTAATGATTATGAATTTGACTTGGTCAAGAACCATTCCCAGGAAGGTTTTAACATTCTTAAAAATATAAGCTTTAGCTGGCCGGTTGCCCAAATAGTTCTTCAGCACCACGAAAGGCTCAACGGCAGCGGCTATCCATTTGGACTTTCGGGAAACAACATACTCCCGGAGGCAAAAATACTGGCAGTCGCCGATGTCGTGGAAGCAATGACTTCAAGACGCCCCCACCGTCCTGCATTTAGCCTGAAGGCTGCCCTGGAGGAAATCTCTGAACAGAAGGCAACCCTTTATGACCCACATGCCGTTGATCAATGCATTAAGCTCTTTCTTGAAGAAGGCTTCACTTTTTAATCGCTTAGGGGGTCAAATCGCTTAGGGGGTCAGGCTTGACTTATTTAAAATGTTGACTTATTCTAATCGCTTAGGGGGTCAGGCTTGACTTATTTAAAATGTTGACTTATTCTAAAAAATGATTAGCTTATATCTTTTATTTAAAGATAAAAGAAAGGATAGCCATGGCAAGAAAACAGCGAGTTCATTTTGTGGGAGCAACTTACCATGTAATAGCCCGTGGTAACAATCTTGAGAATATTTTTAGGGAAGAAGAAGACAAGAAAGAATACGCAAACTTACTCGTAAAATACAAAGATAGGTTAGGATTTGACCTGCTGGCGTATGTATTAATGGACAACCATTTTCATTTACTGATACAGGTTGATCAATCTCCATTAATGAAAATTATGCAGGGATTACAACAAACTTATACTCAATATTTCAACCGGAAATATCACCGTGTTGGCCATGTATTTCAACAACGATACAAGGCGTTCCTTTGCGGGAACGATGCCTATCTAATCACTTTAATATGTTATATTCACCAAAATCCGTGCCGGGCAAACATAGATGAAGGATTAGATTATACATGGAGCAGTCACCGGGATTATGTAAAAGGATGGGGAAGTCTAGTTAAACCACAATTGGTTTTAAAGCTGTTAAATGAAGATATTGAGAAAGCCATCCAGTTATATAAAGAAACATTTGCTAAAGTCCAAGAATATCCCATACCTTCAGCGCAACCTATTGAAAAGAACTTTTCTTTAGAAGATAATAAAACAGGAGAGACTGAAAATAAATTTGATCAAGCACTGTTAACAACAACAAAGATGAGTTTTGAAGATCTTGTTACACAAATACTGAATGAGACAGATGTTTCAAGGGAACTTTTACTGGGACCTTGCCGCATTCGGAGTGTTGTAGCTGCTCGCAATCAATTGATTTACCGTGCAGTAAAATTTGAAATCTGTACAAGAGCGGAACTGGCCAGATGGCTGCAACTTGATCCTACCCGTATTACCCGTGTCTGCCAGGAAACTGATTTAGACTTTTGCAGACAATAAATAAGTCAATTCTTATCAATAAGTCAAGCCTGACCCCATCCTATATTATCAATAAGTCAAGCCTGACCCCATCCTATTTAATAAAGCAGGCGTTTTTTAATGAGCTTGAAAATCTGGAACATTATTTCCAAGGAAGCGAAAGTCCAGATGCCGGTTTTCCGGTGGACTACATGGACAGATAAAACGTTCTGAACTACCAGTGAGAAAGCTGTTGACACCGCAACCCCCTCTTTCCCGAAATACTGCACCAGGATTATGTTCAAGGCCAGATTTAAAAGGCCGCTGAAGATGCTGATTTTCATAAAAGCAACATGCAGTCCGGTCATTTGCAGAAAGTAGTCGCATGATCCTGTCAAAGTGTTGACCATCTGGCCGAGGATAAGGAAACTCAGGACGACGGCCCCGCCTGCATACTGCTGGCCAAACAAGACGGCCAGAATGTTTCTTCCAAAAAGAAATAAAACAAGGAATACGGGAACGGAAACCATCGAGCTGATTGTCGTTGCGTACCTGGTGACGTATTTCAAATTCTGCAGGTCTTTTTTTGCGCTAAAATGGGCAATCATCGCCGGGATTACCTGGTTGATTACGTTTCCGGAAAGAAAAGTCACACTGGCCAGAGAACTGGCCACACCGTAAATACCTACCTGAACCGCATCCGAAAAGATCCCCAACACGTATATGTCCGTGCTGGTCATCAGCAAAACGACCCCGCTTGTTATCAGCATGGGTAATGAGTCCGCCAGTATTTCAGATGCTGCGACCTTTTTTGGAAGCCAATCCTTCACTCTTTTCGCAAAAATAAGCAATCCGTTTAAAGGAGCTAAAAACAATCCGGCAATTAAGGCCAGCAGCACATTCTGTATCGTGGCGGCAGAACTCAACCAGAGAAGAACCAGCAGAGCTAAAAAGATCAACTGCTGCAGAACGGGTAAAAAAGAGGCGGTTTTGATATCCTGGAGCCCTTTGAAGGTCTCTACGATAAGGGTTAAGAAATTTTGCAAAGGAATTACGCCGGCATAAAATATCAACATCATATAAAGATCCGGAGACTTAAATATTTTAAAACACAGGGGCTGCCTGATCAGCCAGATTAACAGAACAGTACCCGCCGATCCGGCCATGACGATCTTAAAAATACAGCTCAGCGTGCCTTTCAGCAATCCCCAGTCCTTCTCACCGGCTGCTATACCGACAAGTTTCACAGTCAGCGTTTTGGTCCCCAGCAGGGAAAAAATACCCGCAAGGTCACAAATTTTTAAGAAAATAACATAAGCGCCAAACAGACCGGGTCCAAGACAGCGGGCTAGCAGGACTTTATTTGCCGTCGCAAGCGGCATAAGGGCAGCCTTGCCAAGCAATGCAAGAAAACTCCCCGAAAGAATATTTTTATCCACGTTGTCTATATAAAACACCTGCTTTTGTCAGCAACCGTTATTAATCCTGTTTTAAGTTACGCCGGAGTTCATCTATTGCTACAATTTTTTAAAATCCCTTGCACCGGGTGATGGAGAACTGCGTAATATATCAAAGATATTTGCTATACGGGTGAAAAAATGGGTAAAAAAATTTTTATAATGACCTGCGTACATGAATGGAATGACAACCGGATCCTTTTCAAGGAAGCGTCTTCGCTGGCCAGGAACTATACGGTGGAACTTCATGCCCCCGGAAATTTTAAATTGAAGGAGTTAAATGGTGTCAGGATTTTTGGTCTGACACCCGTAAGGAGGTTATTAAGGCCATTAAGCTGGTTCCGGCTTTTTTTCAGAGCAGTAAAAGCCAAAGCCTCTGTTTATCATTTTCATGATCCGGAATTGATTCCTTTGGGACTGTTCTTAAGAATTTTAGGCAAAAAAGTAGTTTATGACGTTCACGAGGATTACCCCGATGCAATTTTATATAAGCAGTGGATACCGAAACCTCTCAGAAAAATGACCTCTTTTATTTTTAACTTCCTGGAAAAAAAATGTTCTTCCTTTTTTAGCGGGCTTATTTTCGCAGAACTTACCTACAAGGAAAGCTTCCGCAATTCAAGAACCCCCCAGATCGATATACTCAACTACCCCCTTGACTGCGAACCTAAGGAAAGGGTTTTAAAGGAAGCCGATCAGTGCTGCAATTTAATCTATGCCGGCACTGTCGGCGAGATTAGGGGCGCTGTGGAAATGCTCAAGGCCATGGCCATTCTTGCAGATCGGGGGGGAAATGTTCATTTATTTCTGGTAGGCCCCTTCCCCTGCCCTTCTTTAAGGGCCGAACTTGAAGAATTCCTAAACGGGCATGGTTTGCTGGAATACGTCACGATCACCGGCAGAGTGGCGCCCGCAAAAGTGTACAGCTACTATAAAAAAGCCGACATCGGTTTATGCCTTCTACACCCTGTCGAAAACAACCTTAAATCCCTGGTTACGAAGTTATTTGAATATATGTCGGCAGGAATTCCAATCCTGGCCTCTAATTTTCCCCGCTGGTCGAGGCTGCTTGAGGAAACCGGAACAGGATTGACAGCCAATCCCTTGGATCCGGACGATATAGCCCGCCAAATCTGCACTTTAGTCGACAATCCGGAATTACGGCTTTCAATGGGCTTCAGCGGCCGCGAAGCTTATGAAAAATCTTTTAACTGGCGTGTGGAAGAAACAAAACTAATCAGCTTTTACGATAAGCTTCTTGAAGGATAGCTCATAAAAAGTCAGGGAGTGTTGATCATGCTTAAAGAATTTTATCTAATGATCCGCAGGTCAAAGTTTCTTTCTTTGTTAACCTGCGGCGCCTTGTCTTTATTTGTTCTTTCGGTACTCGTCAGTTTAATCTGCGGGACTTTTTTCCCTTTGCTTGTCTTCTGCGAAGCGCTGATCATCGCTCTGATTATCTGGCAGCCCCTGGCCGGTTTCTGTTTGATGACTTTCCTGATTCCTCTTGAAGACCTGACAGTACTTTTCCCTTCTTTAACCTTAATAAAAATTATCGGACTGGCCACCTTCTGGGGATTCTTAACGCAGCTTTTCCTGGGTAAGAAAACTTTTAAGACACACCACTTTTTTATGCTTTTATCTATTTATTTAGGATGGTGTCTTCTATCCCTGACCTGGGCAATCCAACCCGAACAAAGCTGGCTGAGGATTGAATCCCTTGTTCAACTGTTTGCCCTGGCTATTCTGGGTTATAATCTGGTTGGCTCAAAAAAAGATATTTACCTCATCCTGGGCAGTTATTTTTTAGGAGCGCTTGCAGCGGCAGGTCTGGGGATATACAACGGTTACCTGCATGAATTTACGACCAGGATTACCATCTGCAACCTCCAGGATCCCAACTACTTCGCCAGGCTTTTAGGCATAGGTGTAATTTTCAGCGGTTATTTTCTTTTGATTTCAAAAAATAAAGCAATCCGTCTGATCTGTTTTCTTGCCGGACTGGGCATGCTCTTTGCCGTGCTGCTATCAGGGTCCAGGGGCGCCTGGATGGCGCTGTTTTTTGTTTTTGTGACCGGACTCATCTTATTCAGAAAGTCTGCCGGTGAATTTTTTAGGAAAACTTTTTCCGGCCCTGATCCGGCCAAAAAGGCCCGGCTCTTAATAACACTGCTTTTCTCCATATTATTGGCCTTCTTTCTCGTCAGCAAGCTTCCGCAGGTCGTTTCTGTAAGAGCGCAGACCGTGTTCAGCCTCGCTGAAGATAAGGGCTCGGGAAGGCTGGATATCTGGACGGTAGGCCTGAAGATTATCAAGGAACACTTTGCCCTCGGAGCCGGCCTTGATAACTTTCCATATGCCTATACGAAATATTTTGGGCAGATCCCGGGAATAAATCCTGAGATCGGACTTAACAAAAACCCGCACAATATCTTCCTGGCCACACTCACCGAGCTTGGCATCCCCGGATTATTTATATTCCTTTCCTTATTTATCTGCCTCTGGCGATGCGCCGGCAATTCCGAAAACATGACGGATTCCGCCTTGAGCAGGCTTTTAATAGTCTTTTTGGCAACAGCCGGCCTAACCTGCGCCGATCAGCACAGAAAATTTTTCTGGCTGGCGATGGTTATTCCTGTTCTTTTTGAACAGTTTGCAGTGATAAGATCCGTATCCTCCGGCGGCAGGGGAAAAAGAATATTATTTTTATCGCCAATTTTCCCAAACTGTCAGAACCCGGGTTACGGCGTTTTTTCCCTGAGGCTTGTTGAGAACCTCCAGACAGCCGGTCTGCAAGTTACGGTTATTGCACCTGTCCCGTATTCCCCAGCCTGGCTGTGGTTCAACAAGGACTGGCGCAAATTTGGCCTTGTACCGGAATCCGAAGATATCGGAGGAGTTAAAGTGCTTCATCCCCGTTATTTCTGCCTGCCCGGCGGCAAGTTCGAAAGGCTGAACGGATACTCCATGTTCCTGGCTGTGGAATCAGTCGCGGAAATCCTGCACCAGACCGCTTCTTTCAGCCTAGTCCATTCCTACTGTGTTTTTCCTTCCGGATATATCGGCCTGCTGATCTCAGACCGGTTAAACCTGCCTTCCGTATGTACCGCTATAGGCTCTGATATCAATATAACCGCATTCAGATCAGCTTCCATGACCAGATTGGTCGGCAATATACTCAACAATACCGGCCAGGTCGTGGCAGTAGGAAATGAACTGGCCCGTAAAGCACTCACTTTGCAAACATCTGATAAAGACGTAAAGGTTATTTATAACGGTGTCGACGGTGACATGTTCTGTACTGAAAAAATTAACAGGGAATTAATCAGGCAAAAGACCGGCCTTGAGCCGGATGACCGGGTTATCCTTTTTGTCGGCAGGCTTGTTTCCGGCAAGGGAATCTACGAATTAATCGAAGTTTTTGAACAGATCTGCAATAAATTTAAGGATACAACGCTGGCGCTCGTCGGAGACGGACCGGAAAAGGAAGCTTTAGGCAGCCTGGCCAAAAGTAAAGGGCTTGGCGGAAGAATACTGCTGCCCGGGCCGGCGCTCCACGAGGATCTTGTATACTGGTACGCAGCATGTGAGGTTTTTGTTTTATTAAGCCACCATGAAGGTGTACCCAATGTCATCGCAGAAGCAATGAGCTGCGGTAAGCCCATCGTGGCAACCAGGACAGGCGGGATACCCGAACTGGTGGAAGACACAAAGTCGGGTTTTTTAGTAGAACAGGGCCACACGAGCGAAGCGGCCGAAGCGCTGGAGAAACTCCTTGCCGATCCCGCAGCGGGCCGGGAAATGGGCAAACTGGGCAGAGATATAGTCAATAACAGGCCGCTGAAATGGAAGGACTGTGCGGCGGCATACCTGGAAATATTTGAACAGTTAACGGGTTATAAATTGTTAAAATAAGCATACAACTTGAATGACAATTCAAGGTTGCTATCTAACTGCTTAATATCTTTAAAATCCCTTTCGGGGGTTTTTTTTCATAAATGGAACCAGGTGAGGAAACAATTGGACGGCGAAAAAAGGAGGTTTCGGTCGAATATTGTCGTAATTAAGAAAACAAGAAGAATCTATTAAAAGGTGGTTTAACTATATTATGACTGCCAAGAAAGTATTTAACATTTTTTTAGCGCTTGTTTTCTTAGGGACGATCTTCACCGCCAAACCCGCTCAATCCGCCGTATCCCCAACAAATGCCAAATCGCTCTTTACCAAAATGAATAGAACTAGCAGCTGGGAATATTACAAAACCAGGGTAGACGACAGCCTGATCGCCTGGGATGAAAGTTACCTGCTCAGGGCGTATCTGTTTATGTACGAAGCCACCGGGGACAAGCAATACCTTGATGAGTTCACCGGGCATGCAGATACTTTTTTAACCCGCCGGGACAGCGTGCGGGGGGTTAAAGACTACCGCGGACTTTCCCTGCCGGCCTGGCGCAGCGGCAAATACACCGACTATAAACAGTACGTCATCTATGCCGTGCAAACAGGTTTAACCATAACACCCCTTGCCCTTTTTGCCGCCGGCGTGAAAAAAGATCCCTCCTTATCGGCATACCAGGCCAAGGCGGACAAATACCTGGCCGCCGCCGAGGACGCTATTGCCATTCACGATATGAGGGACAAACCCCAGTATTACGATGTCAACTGCCGCTGGTACGAGGAAGGAAATATGATGCATCTGGACAGGCCGATAAACATGAACCTGGCTATGGGAAGCGCCATGCTCGCCGTCTATCAGGCGACAGGAGACAGTACCTATCTGACCAAAGCGACAAAAATCGCCAACTATTTCAAGCAATACCTGATTTTAAACTCTTCCACGAACAGCTACAAGTGGAACTATTATCCAGACAACAGCCAGTATGGAACAGTGGTTGAGGACATGGACCACAGCCTTTATGATATAGAATTTGTCAGACTGGCTTATCAAAGCGGAATTTTCAGCTCTACTGACATGCAAAGGTTTGCCAACACGGCCAGCAAAGTGATGGTCAAATCAGGCGGAACAATTACGGCTAAAGTTGACGGGACTGGTACGACACCCTATCCCGGTTTTATTTCGAACTGGCTCTACTTCTGCAATTGGGCGCCCTCTCTTGCGGACTCAAGCTACAAGATTCTCTCAGCCAAGTCGTCCCTGGTCCCGAAGGAACTATGCGGTCTGGGTCTGCTGAACAAGGTTCTGTCAAACAATACGACTGAGCCGACACCACCACCTGCATCTGATACACAGCAGCCTCAGGTAAGCGTGACGGCGCCGGTTAAAGACAGCATTCTGACAGATGACAGCGCAACTCTTCAAGCTGCGGCAAGCGACAATAAGGGTGTCGGCTCACTGTCCTTCTCCTACTCTGTCGACCAGCAGAATTGGACAGGCATCGGTCTCGCCGAACTGGCCAGCGGCGACGGTCTGTCGGGAACCTGGAAAATATCCTGGGATATTAAAGACCTCAAGGATGGCGCCTATTACCTGAGGGCAATCGCCAGAGACGACACCGGAAATACTGCCGTATCCACATCTGTTTACTGTGAAGTCAAGCATGCGGTTGGCAATCTAATTAAAAACGGGGATTTCAGCCAGGGTGTCCAGGGTTGGGTTAATCTCAACAACTCGGCGAAAATAAACAGCACAAACGGCAACTACTACCTGACAAACACATATAACTGGGACTTCTACCAGAACCTCACCCTCTCTCCGGGTATCTACAAACTGACTGCCCGTACGAAAAAGGGGACGTCCGCGAAAGGCGCCAGGATTGTCATCCAGTTCCGTTTCAGCAACGGCACGAAGACAGTTCCCTATGATTCCGGATATAAAAATACCGGAACCGGCTGGGAGTCAATGACGGCAATGACCATCAAAGTACCGGCCGGGGCGCCGGTCACCAGGATCTACCTTTTATCCGGCGGCTCGGGAAACCAGCATTTCGACGACCTTACTCTAACTGCGATATAATTAATTTATACAGGTATACCGGAGCCGCGTTTTAGCATTTTCCAAAATTAAACGAAGTTCGGTCATCCCGGGATTATATATGCCCCAAAAGTTGCAGTCTGGGTTGCCCTTGTCCTATGATTTTCCTCCAAAATGGTAACTGGGAAAGCCGCGCAGGTATATAATTAGTATCGGGCGCGGTTTTCCCTTATTTATTTAATTTTCGTTAACTCTTGCCAGGAAACCTGCAAATACCGCTGCATGTAAAACCGATTATAAGTATGACCAGGAGTATAAGAATTAATATAGCGTCTATGCAATTCCGGCTGCAGCAACCGGTAGTCTCGTGAGTCACGCAGATCACTCTTTCCTGGTTTTTCATTAACATCATATGAATATTGGTGTTCAAATGCTCTTGCTGTTATGAAATGAAGTGGCGGGAGGCTTCGCTGGTCAAGACTGACCAGCGGACGGAGTTACTTGAATCTCCTGGGCGATTTCCCGGTCAACCGCAATCTGGGTAAACCCGACCTGAAAAACGTATGCGGGGAATACTTGCAGCAGGCGAATCAGCAAACCGGGGTAAATCCCCAACGACATAAGTTTTCTGATTTTCTTCGGCTCGTATGTTGAAAAACCCGAAATCTGTCCCCGATCTCCAACATGCAAATCGGCAAGAGATCTTTGTTCCGCTGTGACGGTGTTATCCTTCCTTCTCCTCAACCGGCTGATTATTCCCGGGCGCCTTATAAAAACTTCATATCCGCAATTCGGGCATTTCAGTTTGCCGCATAAGCGTCGCAGAAAACAACTGGCGCAGCTCTGCGCAGCCTCGTCTGAAAATTCGTGGCCGCAGAATGAGCATTTATTCACAGTTTCACCCCCGTTATAAGGATCAGCCAGTTAAGCGCATACCCTGAAATGAATGCGAAAGGAAAGATAAATACAGCAATCGCCACAGCGGTTTTCAGCCCGCGCTCTTTAATCATGATGATGAATTGAGCAATACAGGGAACAAACAGAGTCAGGGTTGCGGCAGTCACTACCAGTTGTATATTGCTGAGAATTCCGGTCTTATATAAATCATACAGCCCGGCGGCTCCGTAATCACGCCGGAAGAAACCGAATAAGAAAACCTGCGCAATTGTGTCCGGCAGACCAAGACTATTTACCACTGGAGTCAACCAGGCAACTAACTGCTGAAAAACTCCGGTAATATTGCCCAGCCAGATCAGTACGCTGGCCAGGATAAACAGCGGCATAATTTCTAAAAAATACCACCGCATCCGTGTATACGTCTTTATATATATGTTTTTCAAGTTCGGCCAGCGCATCGGGGGGAGTTCCATATAAAAGCTGGGCCGGTCGCCCGGCAGCATCCTGGCTGCCAAGTAGCCTACAAGTAAAAAGATCAGCAGCATGAACCCTGCCCAGAGAGCCAAAGCTCGCGGTTTTCCTGAAAGAATAGCCAGAATAATGCCCAACTGCGCCGAACATGGAATCGCCAGGGCTAATAAAAGAGTGGCAATTATTCTCTCACGGGCAGTCTCCAGAGTCCGGCTGACCATGGTCGCCATGGTGTCACAGCCGAAGCCCAGTGTCATCGGGATGACTGCCCGGCCGTTTAGACCTATGCTCTTGAATATCCGGTCAACCAGCATAGCCATGCGCGGCAGGTAACCGGTGTCTTCGATGATTGAGAAAACAATAAAGAAGGTTCCCACAATCGGCAGGACAATAGCCAAAGCATAGCGGAAACCCAGTGTTATGATCCCGTAATCCTTCGCCAGCAGTTCCTGAATCAAAATCCAGGGGACATAGCTTTCAAGCAGTCTGTTGACCCAGGGATTAACAATGCTCTCATACCCGGTTTCAAGGTAATTGACCAGTGTTCCCGCCCCGAAAATACCTACGAACTTATACAGCCCGTAGTATAGAACGAGAAGGAGAATGGGAACGCCGGTCAGCGGCTGCATGGTCAGCCGGCTGATACTTTCGCTGAAACTGGTCCGTGGTTCTTCCGGCACAGATGTGGCCTGATCAGAAAGCCGGGTTGCCGTATGCTGCCTCTGCAGATTTACAACAAAGTAAAGCGGTTCCTTATAGTTGGCCTGGGTATCTGCAACTATTCTTTCTATTGTCTTATAATTCTTCAGGTCCCGGTCAGACACGATCTTATGTATCTCCTCGTCACCCTGTAATAGCAACAGGGCAATCGCCCGTTTTGACAGGTTAAAATTATTAATCAGAAGATCTTCTATCTTCAACAGTGATTTCTCGATTAATGAATCGTAGACAGGCAGTTTTAACATCGCAGTTTCCATATCTTAAGCCTGCTTTCCGCGGATGTTGTTCTGATAATAGTCCCAGATAGTCTTCTTAAGCATATTCAGGCCGTATCCTGAGGTGGCGGAAGTAGCAACTACGGGAATTCCGGTTAAGGATTCCAGTATTGCGTGGTCAACTTTAATTCCCAACTTATCAGCTTCATCAATCATATTGATGACTAGTATAACCGGCAGGCCTGCTTCGATGAGCTGTATTGTCAAATTGAGCATGCGCTCGAGATTTTTGGCGTCGATAATGTGCAAAACAACCTCCGGGTTATCTTCCAGAAGGAGGGAGCGGGAAACCCGTTCTTCCTCAGTAATTGGCAGAAGTGAATACATACCCGGAGTATCGATAACCTCCCACGTTTCTTCAATTTTCGTTTTACCGGAGGAGATCTCGACGGTAGTGCCGGGATAATTGGATACAGTAACGTAAGCGCCGGTGAGGAAATTAAAAATTACACTTTTGCCTACATTCGGTGTTCCGACAAGAACGATCTTTTTTAGATTATGAGACGATGATTTGTGGCTTTCTTTATGTTTGACCGGCCTCATTTAATGCCAGGCTCCTATATCAACCGATGAATATTTATAAGATCTCATTGTTTATTTTCTGAAGAATGACCAGTAACTGGCTGGCCTCCTCTTCTGATATTGTTGAAAGTATCTGGTTGGTCAGCTCAAGGTGAAACTTATGATGCTCCTTGAACGCCTTTATTCCTTTATCAGTCAGGCTGATCAGATGTACCCGCCGGTCTTCACGGATGTGGTTTCTTCTGGCGTAGTCCTTTCTTTCGAGCCTATCTACCGTTACTGTTGTAGTTCCTGTTGTTACACCCAATCTTTGGGCAAGATTCTTCATGTTTATTTCACCGCACTGGCCAAGTATCTCCATTGCATGAACTTCAGAAACGGTTAAATCGCCGGACCGGACTACTGACGATTCCCATGAAGTAAAACTGCTTATAAAGCGGATTAGTTCATTTGTAAGATTGTCAACCATAATAGCCACCAACTTCTTAATATTTTAATTTATGATAATAATAATATCTAATTGTTTGATTTTCAAGCTATAGTGTACTGCCTTTGACAGCTTTTGTCAACCATGAAGCATAAAATATTTTATAGCAATAACAATGATTTTAAATCAGACATTTTATATAGAACCGGCTTGCCCTATTTATTACATTCGGACAATTCTTCTAAAAAAAGTATTAGTCCCCGGCTGGTTTTTACTATAACCGGGGACTTTTTTCCAAAATAAATAATACAGCAATATATTTAGCGAAACCGGAATAAGCAATTCCGGCTTCGCGCATTGCTGCAGGATTATCATTTTATTTAGCTATTTAATTGTAAATTCCCATGCACAGTACCATTTATCTAAGGGCGCCTCATCCGGGGGGCATCCAATACATCTTGTCTTAATTCTTTTATCAACCGTATTTGCAAATACGCTATATTCAACCAGGCCGGCCGGTTTGCATTTGAAGAGTTCCATTGCTTTTCTCTTACGGGCGGACTGTACCCGGCATTTATTCATGCGAAATATTAATGTTTTCTCGTCGGGACGGATAATTTCCTGTTCGTTTATAAATGCATACATACGGTATTTAAGGCATTGTTCCAGTGATTCCAAACCTCCGCCTGCTTCTATTTTTAAAAGACCCATAATTCGTTCGGCTTCCAAAACGGTATATTTCTCCCAGGCATTAATATCTAAAGCAATCGCCTCATCTATTCCAAAGCGGCTTTCGGCCGCTTGAAACCACAAACCATCATGGGACAACCATCTTTTTGCGAAATCTATCGCTAACACCTTCCACATATCATCCGACACATAATTGTAGCTCATCTTACAGGTAATCTCCTATTAATTTATACAACTATCACCGTTGCTTTTTGAATTGAATTTACAGGGCAATCTGTTTCTTTGTTTCATCCCAGAGCGCTATTATCTTGTCTTTGACTTTTCCGCTTGTGTAATCAACTACGGGACGGCCTGCACGGACGGCCTTGATTACTTCCCTGTCATATGGTATTTTCCCAACTACAGGGACACCCTTTTCCTTACATATTTGTTGAATTTCTTCAGTGTTCGAAATGCTCAAATCAAATTTATTAATACAAACTGCCGCTTTCCCCTCAAAATGATCAACCAGGGTAAGTACCCTTTCCATATCGTGAAGACCGGACAGCGTTGGTTCGGTCACAATCAAGGCCAAATCTGCGCCTGAAAGAGATGAAATAACAGGGCATCCTATACCGGGCGGGCCGTCGGTAATAATGAGATCACACCGGTTGTCTTCTGTAATTTTCCTCGCTTGCTGACGGACAGCGGCTACAAGCTTGCCCGAATTACCTTCACCTATACCCAAACGGGCATGTACAAGCCGGCCGAACCTCGTATCAGATATATACAGATATCCTGATAAATGCTCAGCCATTTGGATAGCTCCGTTGGGACAGGCATGGTAACAAACAGCGCATCCCTCACATGCCAATGAATTTACTTCAAATTCCTTAATCGCGTCGAAACGGCAAAGGTCTGCACAAATCCCGCATTCACTGCACTTTTCCTTGTCTATCACTGCTTTCGGCATCCCGTAAAAGGGTTGTTGATCATTTTGTGTTGGTCCCAGAAGAAGATGCAGGTTGGCGGCGTCAACGTCGCAGTCAACCAGGACTTTGTTTTGAGCAAGCGCGGCAAATGAACCTGTGATACAGGTTTTACCAGTACCGCCTTTACCGCTGACAACCACCAGTTCCTTCAATTTCTTCCCATCCTCTCACACTTTCTCCACAGATCTATCAAGTCTTTCTTCCACTGCGGCTTTATTGCAAGCAACGGCAATCCCTTTGCGTAGTTAACCGCAATATCACGGCTGAAGGGAAATTTCATGAGCAATGGAATCCCTCTGTCCCTGCAAAACCTTTCCACATCTTCGTCGTTTCCATCTGAGCGGTTAATAACCACTCCTCCGGGGACCTTTAATTCCCGAATCATTTCGAACGCCAGTTCCAGGTCATGAAGACCAAAGGGAGTTGGTTCAGTAACAAGTATGCAGAAATCGGCGCCTTCCACCGCTTTAATTACTGGGCAGGAGGTACCCGGTGAGACATCTGCGATAACTGCCGCACCGGGCAGACGCTTTCTTTTAACTGCCTGGATAAGCGGGGGGCTGACTGCAACGCCAATTTTCAGTCGCCCCTGCATAAATTCTATTCCATCAGCCAACCCGCCCTCTATCCAGCCGATTTCCTGCTCTGCAGGTGAAATTGCTTTTTCAGGGCAAAAATACATACAACCTCCGCAGCTATGGCAGAGTTCCGTGAAAGACAGGACATTTCCCGGAAGCGCAACCAGAGCGTGAAAAGCGCATATTTCAGCGCACCGGCCGCAAAAGCTGCATAAGTCAAAATTAATCTTTGGGATCTCTACCGTCACAGGTTCCCGCTGATTTAATTCAGGCTTTAGAAAGATATGGCCGTTTGGTTCCTCGACATCACAATCAATATATTGTACTTGGTACTGTTCTTTGATGGCCAGGGCAAGGCTCGTTGCAATAGTGGTCTTACCTGTGCCGCCCTTACCGCTGGCTATAGCAATAAACATTTTAACTCCTACTTTCTTCCCCTGCCCATACCCTCGTGAGGGCTGGCGTTGGCTGTAGAAGACTGTGTTAAAAGACCGTTTTTATACTGCTCAAACGCTTCCCGGACCGTCCCGGACGCTCCCGTATATACTTTTATACCGGCAGCCTGCAATACATCCATAGCATTAGGACCAATGCGTCCGGTCAGCACATACTCAACTTTCCTGTTAACTAATTCCTGGGCAGTATGAATACCCGCTCCCCCTCCGGCAGATGCGCCGGGGTTGGATATATGTTCCCACTGATCCTTATCTTCGCTTGTAATTGCAAAATATTCGCACCTTCCAAAGCGGGGGTCAACTCTTGCCTCAATATTATTTCCTTCTGCGCTGATTGCTATTTTTATTCGTGACATCCCCTTCCTTCCTCATGACAGTCTCCGTGCCCATGGCCATCACCGTGACCGTGACCATGGTCGCATGTGCTTTCACCCATTTCCAACTGTCCGGCTAAAAAGTCCTCAACTGCCTTATTTACAGGACCACTTACTCCTGTAAGCGTAACGATATTGTTTTGAACAAATAACATTTGCGCCCGCTGACCCATGCCGCCGGCAATAATGTGGGTTACACCCATTGAGGCCAGATAACCCGGTAAAAATCCTGGCTGGTGACCGGGAGTGGGGATGGTTTGTTTTTCATTAATCTCATTGTTTTCAACATTAAAAAGAGTATACACGGGGCAGTGTCCGAAATGCCCTGAAACAAAACCGTGTTCATCCGCTACTGCTATTTTTATCATTTTGACCTCCTGTTTTTAAGATAGATTTTTTGGGTACTATTCTTTAATTAAGTTAATTTCATTAAAGGGGTTAACGTCATATAGTTCTATCTGGCCTGAATCACTGAACTTGGCCAATTTGGGATCAACGGGCAGTACCGCAAGCAGTTTCATGCCTGTTGTACGGGCTGTTTCCTCTGCTTTTCCGGGCCCGAACAGATCAATTTTCTTCCCACAGCCGGGACATATTAAGAAACTCATATTTTCAACCATTCCTAAAATCGGAATATTCATCTGCCCAGCCATTTTGACAGCCTTTTTAACAACCATAAATGCCAGGTCCTGAGGAGAAGTAACTACTACCAAACCATATAAGAAAAAAGACTGCATAACTGTCAGCGGCACATCTCCGGTTCCCGGCGGCAGGTCTATAATTAAGTAATCAAGTTCCCCCCAAATGACATCCGTCCAGAATTGTTTGACGGCGCTTCCAAGCAGCGGACCGCGCCAGATTACAGGCTCGTCTTCCTCCATAAGAAATAAATTTAATGAAATGACAAGGATACCGTTAGTTGTCCTGACTGGAATAATACGATTATCCAAAACCCCAGGCGGACTGGTTAATCCAAACATTTTTGGAATGCTTGGCCCGGTAATATCTGCGTCTAATATCCCTACTTTATATCCCTGCCGGTTTAATCCAACCGCCAGCAAAGCGCTGACTGAAGACTTGCCGACACCCCCTTTGCCGCTGACTACCGCAATCACATGTTTGATATTGTTAAACTCACTCTGCTCAAGAATCTCTGGTTTCGCATTCGAAGCTTCTCCTGCACATGCGTTCTCTGACATCCAGCTCTCCCTTTCTAATGTTACAGTTATTAGCCTTTATTTATTTGGCGCCGCTCTTAAAACCTATACATCTTTTCCTTACCATTACAATACTACCTAATGAGCATATGCTCATATGATTATACATTAGTATATCCAAAAGCACAATACGAAGTTAAAAATTTATTCAAGAAAGGTAAGCGCTTTAGTCTTTGGAGGGGGCAAGTCTCCCTGTTTTTTCATAATAATTGCCGATTGCTTTACGCAAAGCGCTAACTCCAAGATTGGAACAATGCGCCTTATGTTCAGGAAGTCCGTCAAGAGCATTTATAATATCTTCTTCAGTTATCTTTAACGCATCTTCCAGGCTTTTGCCTTTCGCCAATACAGATGTCATGCTTGAGGTAGCTATTGACGCGCAACAACCAAAAACAAGATAGCTTACCTCTTGAATATAGTTATCTTTTACTTTCAAATAAAACGTTAACGCATCTCCGCAGGTTGGATCTCCATAACTTCCTTCAGCATCAGCATCCGGCATATTATATGCATTTTGTGGGCTCATAAAATGTTCAATCACTTTATCTGAATAAATAGTTAACCACCTCTATACTCTTTTATAAAAAGTTTCTACCGTACCTGTGTCTATGACAGCCACCCCTGCCGCAAGACTCCCCGTAACCGTCACAAAGCTGATATTCTCCGCCCTCGATAAGAAGCACTTTCACATTTACCAGAGATTCTGCCACCTTTTTTCGTGCATTATTGTAAATACCTTGAACAGTTGTACGTGATATATTCATTTGACCGGCGCACTCTTCCTGTGTGAATCCTTCCAGGTCAATAAGCCTTATAGTCTCGTACTCATCAACTGTCATATTGATAAGGTTCTCCGTATTTGCCGGGGAATCAAGAGGCCCAAACCGGCTGCTTTCAGGCAGGCAACAGACTTTTCTCCATTTTCTTGGTCTTGGCATATTTTTTAACCTCGTTTTAAACAGGAATAGCCAGAGACTTCTCCGGCTATTCCTGCCGCTTGTTACAAGTTTTCCAATTGCCTATTGATAGCCTCAAGCCGGCTTTGAAGCAAATCTTTTTGTTCCTGAAGTAACTCTTTTTGTGTTTTTAAGGAAGTCTGCTCTGCATTAAAACCCATACCAAAACCTCGTCCAAAACCCATACCAAAACCTCGTCCAAAACCTCGTCCAAAACCTCGCCTGCATCCAAGCCCTAATCCAGTTCCAAAGCCGGCGCCGTATCTAGAAACATTCGTCCCGCAAAATCCCAAACCTCTGCCGGTCATTGATCCTTGCCTCATCGGACCAGTTCCATCTCGTCCTGGCATTAATTACATCTCCTTTCTATCTGATTATACTCTGACCATTGATGAACTACATTGTGGGCATTTAATATTCATACAAGGTGTTGCAACTTGGTGCGCTACTCTTGTCCCACACTTCGGACATTCACAAAAACCACCCGGGCCTGCGCTTGCAGGTCCTCTCATTCTACCTGCGCCAAATCCGCTTCCGGATTTACGGCCTTGACCGCCACGGCCACCCGAGCCTGCCGGACCTGTACCGTCTCTTCCTGGCATATTCAACACCTCCCAATGTAATTGACATATGTCACATTCAATTTATATTATATATTGATTCTGATATATGTCAATAACCATTTTTTATTTGTTTTAAAAAACTGCCTGTAAAAAATAAAAACGGCGCAACCATTTGATTCGTCGTTCTTACACAAATAATTCTCATGTAATTGTGCTTTTATTTTACAGCAAAGGGGCTATCCCTTTAAAACCAGGATACCTTTTCATAATGTTTCCGGTTTATTGCTCTCTGCCCTATTCCTAGCGCGGGGAGATAAGCAGGCTTTTTACAGCTTCGTTAATCTTTTGAGCAATATAAGCGTTATTCATAGTGTAAAGGTGTATACCGTCAACACCTTGGGAAACAAGATCTACAATCTGATCGACAGCATAGGCGATTCCGGCGTCGCGCATTGCTACAGGATTGTTTTCATACCGGTTCATCATAGCGGTGAACTTTCTGGGAAGATCAACTCCGCACAGCGATACCATCCGTTCAATTTGCTTTTTATTCACAACCGGCATTATCCCTGCTTCTATCGGCACAGTTATCCCTGCGTGTTCTGCCCGTTCCAGAAATGCGTAGAAATAGTTGTTATCGAAAAAAAGTTGAGAAATCAGGTGATCTACACCATTTTCTACTTTGATTTTCAGATTGTGTATATCCGCATCAATGCTGGCAGCCTCTCTATGCCCCTCCGGATAGCAGGCTGCAATAATGTTAAAATCGCTGTTTTTCCTGATAAAGGAAATCAAATCACTGGCGTACTTAAAATCCTGCTTTGGAGGAATGTCCGGGTTAATGTCACCTCTTAACGCCAATATATTTTCTATATTGTTGGCTTTCAGCCGTTCCAGCAGGGAGAGGACTTCCTCTTTAGTCTGGCTGATACAAGTCAGATGGGCAACAAACTCTATGTGATATTGATTCTTTATAGTTGATGAGATTGCAATGGTTGATTCGCTGTTGTCACTGCCGCCTGCGCTGTAAGTTACGCTGATAAAGTCGGGAGAAAGATTAACAAGTTCATTCAGCGTTTTATAGATAGTATCCAGAGGAGAGGTTTTTTTGGTGGGAAAACCTCGAAGGACAGCACCGTTTTTACCTTGAATAATTCTTTTACTTCACGCTATAGCCTTTCTCAGATTTTCTTTTACAGCGGCAGCAGCAAGTTCTTTCAAACGCTCAATACTGTTTCAGGCTTTTTTTGTCATATTTGAGCATTATCCTGAAATAAATCATAATACCCAGCCCATTGAAGAAGCCTTAAAAAACAGCATGGGGATCTTTGTTGTTGACCATGCCCCAATAAATATAAGTACATTAAAAATGTGCTCCCCTTATTTAAGAAGAACACCTGCAACAGGGAAAGCCGCATATAAAGGTCCGGCGGCTGCTGAACCCAAAATAAACGCTATTACTACACCCAAAAAGCCGGACTTTTCTCCCATCAGCTTGATCGTGGTTTAACGTTCTTCCCAAAAAACTTATATCGCTTAATGAGTCCTTTCATTTTATCACCACTCCCATGATAATGGCTATAACAAATGAGAAAAAAACGCTAAAGTATTCCTTAAAATGGTTACTATTCACAGCCCAAAAAATAGACATGCAGAACAAGGCTAATTTCTAGCCTTGTTCTGCAGCATTAAGAATTTCTTCCAGTTTGAAAGGATCCCCTCTGCAAAGTCGAAGCATTGCATAGAATTCATTAATTCCGTTCCTGTAACACGTTTCAAGATAGGATTTGATATTGGCATAGAATGATGCAGTTTTAACATTTTGAAACTGCCCGGATATCTTCATTTTCTTTATATGCATC